>JBEDHB010000064.1:0-7612 GCA_041174325.1 Pseudomonadota bacterium | reverse complement strand
AACAAGCCCCAGTACCAGGCATCACATGATTTGGGTTCAGGCCACCATGAATCAATTCTTCCAACACCATGGTCTTTTGGCGTGCCGACATAGAATTGGCCTCGGAGTTCGTTCCGAATACTGCTTGCCCAACGCCATGACTTTGTAACCATTGGCATTGACGCAGGAGTTTTTTAGCATTCGGACTACCGTCAGCATTAAATGGGGTTAGTACTGGCGATAGAACTGCAGAGAAACTTGAGGGATGTACGGGCATCACAATCTCCAATTACATGGCAATAGGGGTTGGAAGGGGGCGTTGACTAAAAAAAGCATCTAAATTATCAATTGCGAGATTGGTCATTGCTTGACGCGTTTCTTGGGTGGCGCTGCCAATATGGGGCGTAAGTACAACATTGGGAAGTTCTAAAAAGCGCGGGTCGGGATTTGGCTCGTTCTCAAACACATCCAAGCCCGCTCCCGCAATCTTCCCACTTTGCAGTGCTGTTAATAAATCCGATTCGTTGACAACGCTACCCCGGGCGACATTGATGAGGTAGGACGAGGGGCCCAAAGCCTCAAGAACCTCCTGATGAATCATTCCCTCGGTTTCCTTACCGCCAGGGCAGCACAGAATCAATACATCACTGGCTTTTGCCAACTCAACCAATGAAGAAACGTATGCATAGGACAGGTGCTTGTCATGTGGACCATGGTAGGCAATCCTTACCTTAAAAGGCACGAGGCGAGCAGCAAGCTCTTGGCCAATTCTTCCCATACCCACAATACCGACCGCTTTACCCGCCAATGAGGTCATGAACGGAAACGCTCCCTTGCCCCACTGTTTTTTACTCACAAACTCATGCGCTTTAGGAATTTGACGCAGTAGGGCAAACAACATACCGATTGTGAGTTCACAGACTGCATCATTGAGCACCCCAGGAGTGTTTGATGCCATGATTCCTCTTTGCTTTAAATAATCGAGCGGAAGATTGTCGTATCCAACACCACAGCAGGCGATCATTTTGACCTGAGGTAATTGATCCAAAAGAGCGGGGGTGATGGGGTAGCTGGGCCTCGTCAAAATCGCCTGAACATCTCCCTGTGGGATTGGACCCTTGGGGTCGAGCATCATGACTGGCGTTAGGCGACGCAAGACCTCATCTTGCATGATTTCAGGGAAAAATCCCACTTGTAATACGCTATTGACTGGAATCATGTCTTGATTCGATTTTTATTGGAATAATGAGACATTGTAAGTCGATATTTTTATTAATTTGGATACTACCCATTGAGCACAAATAACGATCCTAAAGCTGCATCGAAGAGCACACCCCAAACTGGAATTCGCAAAGGTCTCACACGGTATGGCGATACCGAGTTTTCTTTATTTATGCGCAAAGCCTTTATTAAGGCGATGGGATTTAGTGACAGCGCTCTTGATCGGCCGATTATCGGAATTACCAACACCTATAGCGATTTCAATCCTTGCCACGGCAATGTGCCACAAATGATTGAGGCTATTAAGCGCGGCGTGATGCAGGCAGGTGGGATGCCGATGGTATTTCCAACCATCTCCATTCACGAGTCGTTTGCATTTCCAACCAGCATGTATTTGCGCAATTTGATGGCACTTGATACCGAAGAGATGATGCGCTCCCAACCGGTGGATGCTGTGGTGCTTGTAGGTGGTTGCGATAAAACCATCCCCGCTCAATTAATGGCTGCGGCTAGTCTTGATGTTCCAGTATTGTCGATTCCGACGGGACCAATGCTGACCACCTTGCATCAAGGCGATCGCTTAGGAGCGTGCACTGACTGTCGGCGCTATTGGGGAAAGTTTCGGGCTGGAGAGATTGATCAAGCAGAAATTGATGAGATCAATGGCAAATTAGCACCAACCACCGGAACCTGTATGGTGATGGGAACAGCCAGCACCATTGCCTGCATGGTTGAGACCGCTGGCTTGAGTTTGCCCGGCACGGCAGCTGCTCCAGCCGTCACCGCAGAACGCTTTCGTTTGTCGGAGCTCACCGGACGCAGAGCCGTTGAACTCGGTAAAACAGCCAGTGAGGGTCGCTTCTCGCCCCGCACTATCTTAAGCCCAGAGGCTATTACCAATGCGCTGGTTGTATTGCATGCGATCGGCGGCTCAACCAATGCGTTGATTCATTTCACGGCTATTGCAGCTCGTTTAGGAATCAAACTGGATTTAGAGCGCTTTGATCGATTGGGCCGAAACATTCCAGTGTTAGTTGATTTAAAGCCGAGCGGTTCACACTACATGGAGCACTTATACGAGGACGGTGGCTTGATGGGCATCTTACGAGAATTAAAACCCCATTTGCACCTCGATTGCCTAACAGTATCTGGCAGAACATTGGGTGAGGAGATTGATGCGGCAAAAGTTACCAAGGCACGCAAGGTCATCCGAATTGCGAGCGAGCCAATCTACCCTGTAGGCGGCTTAGCCGTTTTGAAGGGTAATTTAGCACCACGCGGGGCAGTGATTAAACATTCAGCCGCCAGCCCCAATCTTTTGAAACATCGGGGTCGAGCAGTCGTGTTTAAGTCTTTGGAGGATTTGGCCATGCGGGTTGATAGCCCTGATCTGGATGTCACAGCAGAGGATATCTTGGTCTTACAAAATGCTGGTCCAAAAGGTGCGCCAGGTATGCCTGAAGCTGGTTATTTGCCGATTCCCAAAAAACTCGCTCAAGCCGGAGTCAAAGACATGGTTCGGATCTCGGATGCGCGCATGAGCGGCACCGCCTTTGGCACGATTGTGTTGCACGTCACTCCGGAATCGGCTGAGAACGGACCGCTTGCTATCGTTCAAGATGGCGACATGATTACGTTGGATGTTGAAAAACGTTTATTGCAATTAGAGCTGGATGATGCAGAAATTGCGCGCCGAATTGCCACTCTTGAAACACCAGCAAAGCGCTTAAATATTCCAAAAACGGGCTATCGGCATCTCTATCAAACGACAGTTACGCAAGCGGATGTTGGATGTGATTTTGACTTTATGGTTCCCTCCGCACACGGCGTGGTTCCACTGCTGAAGGGAGATTGAGATGCTATTTAATCCAGCCGAGACCAAAGTTTTAATTGTGGGTGGCGGAACCATGGGGGCGGATGTTGCCCTAGTCTGTGCTCGCGGGGGGTGCGCAACCCAAGTTTTTGAAGCAAGCGCTGAACGTCGCGCCGTATTACCCAGTTATTTTGAGACCAAATTACAGGAAATTGGTTATCCGCAACGACTGCACTTACTGTCCGTAGTGGATTCGCTCAATCAATTCGATTGGTCAGAGATTGACTTAGTGATTGAGTGCGTTCCAGAGAAACTGGAAGTCAAGCAGGATCTATTTGCCCAACTTGAGCAGGTGGTCAATCCCGAAACGGTACTGGCCAGTAACAGTTCTAGTTTTCCCATTAGTGAAATTGCCAAAGGGTTAAAAAGTCCTGCACGTATGATTGGCCTGCATTTTTTTATGCCGGCACATTTGGTTCCCTGTGTGGAAGTGATCTATGGTGAAAAAACCTCCCGTTTGGTGGCAGAGAGTTTGAGTCGTTTAATGACCGCGTGTGGCATGGTTCCGGTAACGGTTAAAAAAGACCTGCCCGGCTTTTTGGCAAATCGTCTGCAACATGCGCTTTCTCGCGAAGCCTTTGACCTCATTGATGCAGGAATTGTGACCCCGGAAGATGTCGATAAAGCAGTGCGCTTTGGTTTCGGGTTTCGTTATTTAGCCGCAGGCCCGGTCTTGCAACGTGATCATGCCGGCGTTGAGGTTCATGCTGCTGCTGGATCCAGTATCTACCCCTCCCTCAATAACAAAGGTGAGATTGCGCAATGCCTTAAGGAAAAAGTGGACTCTGGAAATCTGGGAATGAAAACAGGACAAGGGTTTTATTCTTGGGATGCCGATGCGATCAAAGCAGAGCGCCAACGTTACGATGATTTGCTGCGTGCCGGATTGAAGCTTTTGCAAAAAGAACTTCCTGAAATCAAATAAAGTGAGCACACCAGTTCGCGTTTGGGATTTACCGACTCGCCTGTTTCATTGGGCTTTAGCGATCTGCATTGTGCTCGGTATTGTGTTTGTGAAAATCGGCGGTAATGCCATTCAGTGGCATGCCTATTGTGGATACACTGCACTTGCGCTAATCTTATTTCGAGTGCTTTGGGGTTTTGTGGGCTCATGGCATGCACGTTTTGCCAATTTCATTCCTAGCCCCTCAACACTAATTGCTTTCCTTCGGGGTCAGGTCGATGGCGGGCTTGGTCATAACCCGCTTGGCGCTTTATCCGTCATTGCTTTGTTGACAGTCGTTTTGATCCAAGCTCTGACAGGCCTATTTGCAGATGATGATATTTTTTTCCAAGGGCCGTTCGCAAAATACGTATCAAATAGTACAGTTGCACTACTTACTAGTATTCATCGCTTTAATCAATACCTTATCTTTGCATTGGTCGGACTGCATATTGCCGCAATCTCTTACTACTATTTTGTGAAGCGAGAAAATCTGGTCGGACCCATGGTCACTGGTAATAAATTAATCGATACTCATCCGAAGTTAGCAGAGAAAATTGATTCATCTCGCCAACGCATGCTGGCACTGTCAATATTTTTATTGATTATTCTCGGCTTATATTTTCTGATCGCTTGATCAAAAAATACAAACCGAGTTGTGCCGAAAAATTACTTCTTGCGGAAATCATCGTGACAGGCTTTACAGGTTTGACCTGTGGCGCCCAAGGCTTTCTTCAAATTCTCAGGATTACCGGATTGAGCCGCAGTATTGAGTTCAGCAACGGCAGCTTGCATCCGATCGGCAGCCGACTTGAACTTAGCGCTTTCCTTCCAAATGGCTGGCTCAGCTTTACCACCTTCGGTGCCAGGACCAAATGCTTGCCAAGGCAAGCTTGAGAGCGTGCTGATAATGGCGGCATTACGCACCACATCGTCTTTGTTGTAAGGAACCTCACCTTTCACAACTGCCGACAGTCTACCCATATGGGCGCCCATCAGAGCAAAAGCGCTTTGACGGTATTTAATGGCATCCTCTGGCTTGGCAAATTGGGCCAGAGCGGGGGTAGCCATGGTAAGGGCAAGGGCTGGGATGAGAGCGTTGATGGAAATGCGAAGTGAGTGAGTATTCATAAATCCTCCAAGAGACTAATCAGAATAAATTCTTAATCAAGAATACTCCAATTTTGTGATGCGGATGTGGCAGGTGATGCAAGCGCTAAGCCCCAAAAAGCATTCTGATTGGGTAAGTTAGACCCCGTACGATTGCGATGAAAAATTCACTTAAAGGAACCATCCACCATTGCGAAATGATTCCAGTGAATACTAGACCCAAGACAATGAAAAAGCCCCAGGGCTCTAATTTGCCCAACAGGAGGGCTTGCCGGTAAGGCAGTAATCCCGCCAAAATGCGGCCACCATCCAATGGGGGAAGAGGAAATAAATTGAAGACTAAGAGTCCAATATTCCAAAAGACGCCGGCTTTGGCCATAGAAATCAAAAACGGCTCATTAATGCCTGATCCTTGGAGCACAATCCATGCAATTGCCCAAGCGATCGCCTGAAAAAAATTGGAACCAGGCCCGGCAAGCGCGACCCAAATCATATCGATCCGAGGGTTGCGTAAATGATCAAAGCGCACAGGAACGGGTTTGGCGTAGCCAACTAAGAAGGGTGAGTTCGCCAAAATCAGCGCAATCGGTATTAAAACCGTACCAATTGGGTCAATATGCTTTAAGGGGTTTAGTGTGACCCTGCCAAGCAGAAAAGCCGTATTGTCCCCAAAACGTTTGGCAGCATAGCCATGAGCAGCCTCATGGATCGTAATGGCAAAAACCAAGGGAATCGCATTGATTGCAATAGCTTGGATAGAATAGTCAGTAATCATATTATGATCATATCGAGAGGAGACTATTGTGACCGATGAGAAGAAACCCCTAGCTAAATCTGCTGTAAAGGCTCCCAAGCTTCCAGTTCGCCCACCCGTTGCCAAGGGCCCTCAAGGTATGGGGGGTAAGCCACAACAAGGGTTTGGGGGTGGTAAGGGCATGATGCGTAAAGCCGGCCGCGGTCGATAAGCATTCAAAATGTGGATAATGTCGTTTATATCGTTTAGATAAAGGGGCGCACCATGAACGAATGGCAAAACGAAAGCAAAGACGTCATCAATAAAAAGATGATTACCTTGATTGTGATGTTGGCAGCTGCTACGAGCTTAGCGATTTTGTTTGCCTTGGTCGCCGCCCATATGGGTTACGTATTTGGCTAGATTTCCGTGCGATTAGTATGATGAAGTAAATCGGTAACGCTTGCCATGATGTCAAGTAATTCCGCAAGTTTTTCACCACCCGGGGATATTAAAACCCCGGCAGCACTCGAACAAATCCTCCAGCAAGCTGGTATTGCCGTTAACGGCACTCAGTCTTGGGATATGCAAGTCCATGACCCAATGGTTTTTGACCGGATTCTGCAAACCTGGTCTCTGGGCCTCGGGGAGTCCTACATGGATGGTCAGTGGGACTGCCAGCGTCTTGATGAGTTCTTTTACCGTTTAATGCGCTATGAATTGGATGAGAGTGTCCAAGGCTTGGCGAAAGTCCGCCTCCTCTATGAAATCGCCCGCTCCAAACTGTTTAATTTGCAATCCAAAGATCGTGCGTTTCAAGTAGGCGAGCAGCACTATAACGTAGGCAATGATTTATTTGAAGCCATGCTTGATCCGCGCATGACCTACTCGTGCGCTTACTGGGCCCATGCCAAGGATTTAACCGAGGCACAAGAGCACAAACTCGATCTGATTTGTAAGAAACTCCAGCTTCAACCCGGTGAATCGCTCCTAGAAATTGGCTGTGGTTGGGGTGGGTTGGCTAAGTTTGCGGCTGAGCGCTATGGCGTGAACGTTTTGGGCATCACCGTATCAAGCGAGCAACAGGCGTTGGCCATCGAACGTTGCCGAGGACTGCCAGTCGAAATTCGCTTGATTGATTATCGGGATCTTACGGGATCGTTTGATAAGATCGTTTCAGTGGGGATGTTTGAACACGTTGGGCAAAAAAATTACGTCGAGTACTTTGATATTGCCCATCGTTTGCTAAGCGATCAGGGAATCTTTCTGTTACATACTATCGGCAGTTATGCAACAGTTAAAAAAACAGATGCTTGGATTGATCGCTATATCTTTCCCAATGGGCATTTACCATCTTTGGTGGAGCTATCACAGGCATTAGAACGCCGGTTCTTGGTAGAGGATTTGCATAATTTTGGACATGATTACGATAAAACACTGATGGTCTGGTTGGCTAATTTTGAGTACGCTTGGCCGCAGTTACAGACGAAGTATTCCAAGCGCTTCTATCGGATGTGGCGCTATTACTTATGCTGTTGCGCTGGATTTTTCCGCTCCGGGCAAGGGCAACTTTGGCAACTGGTGTTGACCAAACGTTCTCGTGAGCAAACCTATCTGGGCTATCGACCCAGTTTGTAATCCTTCATAATCCCAGTTATGGGAATGTCTACTGCCTTTGGATCAGTAATCGCCATCTTTTGTGGTGCGGGCCTCGGGGCACTCTTGCGTGCCTGGTTTATCTCAATATCTAGCC
>JBEDHB010000063.1:0-7651 GCA_041174325.1 Pseudomonadota bacterium | reverse complement strand
TCGGGCTTGCTCTGGTTGGCTAAGCGCCGTGGTGAGGAATTAATCTTTTTTACGACCGGGCGCTTAACCTCTGAGATGGTGATCAAGGGAGCTCAGATGGGGATTCCCTTTCTGCTCACCCGTTCCGGAGTCACGCAGATGGGGCTGGAGTTGGCCAAAAAGACTCATCTAACCCTATTATCGCGCTGCTCTGGGAAACACTTTGAGATCTACAACGCCCCTGAGCGTGTGGTTTTTCAGACACCCTAGACCTGAAAGCGGGGGTTTGTGTCCACTTGGGCACGAAAGTCTTACAATCCCGCCATGACTATTAAATCTGACCATTGGATTCGCCGAATGGCCGAAGGGGGCATGATTAGCCCCTTTGAGCCCGGCCAAATTCGGACGAACGCTGCAGGGCAAAAAATTGTGAGTTATGGCACATCAAGTTATGGCTATGACATTCGGTGCGCAAATGAGTTCAAGATCTTCACCAACATCAACAGCACGATTGTGGACCCGAAGCAGTTTGATGAAAAATCATTTGTGGATTTCAAGGGCGATGTTTGTATCATCCCACCCAATTCCTTTGCCTTGGCGAGAACGGTCGAGTATTTCAAGATCCCGCGAAATGTATTAACCATTTGTGTGGGCAAGAGTACCTATGCGCGTTGCGGAATCATCGTCAATGTCACGCCATTTGAGCCTGAGTGGGAAGGTTATGTAACCCTGGAGTTTTCCAATACCACCCCATTGCCAGCCAAAATTTATGCCGGCGAGGGCTGTGCTCAAGTCCTTTTCTTTGAGAGCGATGAAGTATGCGGCACCTCTTATAAAGACCGTGGCGGTAAGTACCAAGGCCAACACGGCGTTACTCTACCCAAAACCTAAGCCATCATGAAATTTCGTTTCCCGATCATCATCATTGATGAAGACTTCCGTTCCGAGAACATTTCCGGTTCCGGTATTCGCGACCTAGCAGTAGCGATTGAGAAGGAAGGAATTGAAGTGATTGGTTTGACCAGTTATGGTGATCTCACTTCATTTGCTCAGCAAGCCTCGCGCGCATCATGCTTTATTTTGTCGATTGATGATGAAGAGTTTGATGCGGTGATGGATCCTGAAGATAGCGATCTGCCAGCAATTGCTAACTTGCGCTCCTTTGTGGTGGAAGTGCGCAAACGCAATGAAGATATCCCGATCTTTTTGTATGGCGAGACCCGCACCTCGCGTCATATTCCCAACGATATTCTGCGTGAGCTACATGGTTTCATTCATATGAACGAAGACACTCCGGAGTTCGTGGCACGCCATATCATTCGTGAAGCGAAAGTTTATCTCGACTCCCTGGCGCCCCCGTTCTTTCGGGCCCTTACTCACTACGCTTCAGAGGGCTCCTATTCATGGCATTGCCCGGGCCATTCGGGAGGCGTTGCCTTTTTGAAGAGCCCCGTCGGTCGCATGTTCCATCAATTTTTTGGTGAGAACATGTTGCGTGCCGACGTCTGCAATGCGGTTGAAGAGTTGGGCCAGTTGTTAGATCACACCGGACCCGTGGTGGCCAGTGAGCGCAATGCCGCACGTATCTTTAATGCAGACCATTTGTTTTTTGTTACCAATGGCACTTCGACCTCGAACAAAATTGTTTGGCACTCAACGGTTGCTCCTGGTGATGTCGTCTTGGTTGATCGCAATTGCCATAAGTCGGTGATTCATTCGATCATGATGATGGGTGCCATCCCCGTCTTCTTGATGCCCACGCGTAATCACCTCGGCATTATTGGACCCATTCCAAAAGAAGAGTTTGAGTGGGCCAATATTCAGAAAAAGATTGCGGCCAACCCTTTTATCAAAGATAAAAATGTTGTACCGCGGGTCTTAACTATCACTCAGAGCACCTATGACGGAATTGTTTACAACGTCGAGATGATCAAGTCCATGCTTGATGGTAAGGTTGATAGCTTGCATTTTGACGAAGCGTGGTTACCGCATGCATCTTTTCATCCCTTCTACCAAGACATGCATGCAATTGGTCAGGATCGCAAACGTCCACAAAAGAGTTTATTGTTCTCAACCCAGTCAACCCATAAATTACTTGCTGGTTTATCGCAAGCTTCTCAAGTCTTGGTGCAGGATGCCCAGGAGCGCAAACTCGATCGGGATTGTTTTAATGAGGCGTATTTAATGCACACCTCAACCAGTCCGCAGTACGCGATTATTGCCTCATGCGATGTATCGGCTGCCATGATGGAGTCTCCAGGCGGTACGACCTTGGTCGAGGAGTCCATAGCGGAAGCCTTGGATTTTCGGCGTGCGATGCGTAAGGTCGATGAGGAGTTTGGTTCTGACTGGTGGTTTAAGGTTTGGGGACCGGATCATTTGGCTGAAGAGGGCATTGGAACCCGTGACGATTGGATTTTGGAGCCCAATGCCTATTGGCATGACTTTGGTCATTTGGCCAAGAACTTCAATATGCTCGATCCCATCAAAGCAACGGTGGTTACTCCGGGCTTAGATATTGAAGGTAATTTTGGTGAGATTGGTATTCCGGCAAGCATCGTGACCAAATACTTAGCTGAGCATGGCGTGATTGTTGAGAAAACCGGACTCTATTCATTTTTCATCATGTTCACGATTGGGATTACCAAAGGACGTTGGAATACGCTCGTGACCGAGTTGCAACAGTTCAAAGATCATTTTGATAAGAATCAACCCCTGTGGAAGGTGTTGCCTGAGTTTGTCGCAAAGCACCCCCGCTACGAGCGAGTGGGGTTGCAGGAGATTTCTGCGCAAATTCATTCTTTTTATAAGAGCCGCGATGTAGCCCGCATGACCACCGAGATGTACCTTTCGAACATGGAGCCCGCGATGGTGCCTGGCGATGCATGGAGCAAGATGGCCCATAAAGACATTGATCGAGTACCAATTGATGAGCTTGAGGGTCGTATCACTGCCATGCTCGTGACGCCATATCCTCCAGGCATTCCCCTGCTGATTCCGGGTGAGCGATTTAATAAAGCGATTGTGGAGTACTTACGGTTTGCCCGTGACTTTAATCAGCAATTCCCCGGCTTTGAGACCGATATCCATGGCCTGGTTAAAAATGCCGATGGTAATAGCGGTTACTACGTCGATTGCGTGCGCGCTTAATACCAATTACTTCTTTTTCAGAGCGGTACGCGCACGTTTGATGGCTGTAAGCACTTGTTTGGGGGCGGTGCCTCCCACATGGTTACGAGCATTCACTGAGCCCTTGGGAGTTAAGACCGCAAATACTTCCTGGGTAATTAACTTGGATTTAGGGCTTAGACCGCAAGCCTTAATGAGTTCAGCCAAACTTAGATCGCTCAAGGCGCAATGTTTCTCGACACAGCGTTTGACCGCATGAGCAACGGCCTCATGCGCATCCCGAAATGGCAACCCTTGCTTGACTAAGTAGTCGGCCAGGTCAGTAGCCGTTGCAAAGCCCTCTTCTGCTGCATGTTCCATGGCAGTCTTATCAACCGTGATGTGTGGGACCATGTCCACAAAAATTTGGATCGTTTGACTAACCGTATCGACGGCATCAAAGAGCGGCTCTTTATCTTCCTGATTGTCCTTGTTATAAGCGAGGGGCTGCCCCTTCATGAGTGTGAGGAGGGCAATCAAATCACCGTTGACTCGCCCAGTTTTGCCGCGGGCTAATTCTGGGACATCAGGATTTTTCTTTTGCGGCATGATGGAACTGCCGGTGCAAAACCGGTCTGGCAAATCAATAAAGCCAAAGCGGGGGCTGAGCCACAGAATTAATTCTTCAGACAATCTTGAGATATGCATCATCAGGATTGCAGCGCTTGCGCAAAACTCAATGGCAAAATCACGATCAGAAACTGCATCGAGCGAGTTTTGACAGACCCCATCAAAACCGAGGGTTTTAGCAACACGTGCCCGATCAATTGGGTAACTCGTGCCAGCCAGAGCAGCGGCACCTAGAGGCAATTGATTGACTCGGGCTCGGCAATCAGCCAAGCGCTGAGAATCCCGAGTAAACATCTCGTAATAGGCGAGTAGATGATGTCCAAAGGTAACGGGTTGGGCCACTTGTAGATGGGTGTGTCCCGGCATGATGGTGCTGGCGTGTTGCTCGGCCAAATTAAGGAAAGCCTCGCGTAGGCGCGTGAGATCCCCCAAAATTAAATCAATTTCACTTCTTAGCCATAAACGAATATCGGTGGCGACTTGATCATTGCGGGAGCGGCCGGTATGCAGCCGCTTACCAGCATCCCCGATCAATTTGGTGAGTCTAGCCTCAATATTGAGGTGAACATCTTCAAGGGCTAATTGCCAATCAAAGCGTCCCGCCACAATTTCTTTTTCGATCTGTGCCATGCCCTTTTGGATGGCCATGAAATCAGCCTTCGAGATGATTTTCTGGGCGGCGAGCATCTCGGCGTGGGCCAGAGATCCGGCAATGTCAACTAAGGCTAGACGCTGGTCAAACGACAGCGAAGAGGTGTAACGTTGAACGAGAATATCAACGGGTTCAGCAAAGCGGCCAGACCATGCTTTGGATTTATTGGCTAAGGAATTTTTGGGTGAGCTCATAAACACAGTATATTGTGTGTCGTAACAGTTTATTTTAATTCTGAAGTTACCCTATGAGCCCAACGCGTTTAGTCATTGCCTCTCGTGAGAGCAGGCTTGCCATGTGGCAAGCCGAACATGTTCAAGCATGTCTTAAAAACCTTTATCCCAGCTGCGAAGTCATCATCTTGGGTATGACCACAAAAGGCGATCAAATCTTAGATCGTGCCCTTTCTAAAGTGGGGGGCAAGGGGTTGTTTGTGAAAGAGCTGGAAACCGCGCTTGAAGATGGTCGCGCTGATCTTGCGGTGCACTCATTAAAAGACGTACCGATGGTGATGCCAGAGGGCTTTGATCTGTCATGCATCATGGTGCGCGAGGACGCGCGCGATGCCTTGGTATCCAATGAATACGCAAGCTTAGCTGAGTTACCCGCAGGAGCGGTTGTCGGTACCTCAAGCTTGCGGCGTGAGGCCATTATTCGGAGTCAGTATCCCCATTTGCGCGTTGAGCCATTGCGCGGTAATTTGGATACGCGGATGGCCAAGCTTGATCGTGGTGAATACCAGGCCATCATTCTGGCGGCCGCAGGCTTAAAGCGCCTAGGCATGGGTTCTCGCATTAAAGCCTTGTTACCTTATGATCCCCACACACCAGCTGCAGGCCAAGGGGCATTAGGCATTGAAACCTTGAGTGCGCGCCCCGATGTGAAAGCCTGGCTCGCTCCTTTAAATGATTTACCAACGGCTCTTGCAGTGACTGCTGAGCGGGCGGTATCGCGTAAATTAGGCGGTTCGTGCGAGGTGCCTCTGGCGGCTCACGCACAATGGCAAACTCCCCAAGAACTCACGATGCGCTCGTATGTGGCCAGTACCGATGGTCGACAAATTTGTTTAGCCTCTGGCTCGCGTGCGATCAGCAATTATCAAGAAGCCGAAGCATTTGGTTTGGCGATTGCCGATGATTTGATTGCAAAGGGGGCGGCAGCCTTATTGCCGCATTAAATCCGTGAAGGCGTTGGAACTAGCGATCATCGTAACCCGACCGACCGGTCAAGCGCGGCGCTTAATTGAATTGATAGATGGGGCTACACAGAAAATCTATCCATCAGCACGGATTGTTAGTCTTCCGCTACTGACCATTATTCCAAAAAATGATTTAGCACTCTTAAGGCAATTACGCACAGCCTTACAGCACGCAACACTGATTATTTTTGTAAGCCCCAATGCGATTGAGTGCACCATGCGGGGCATTGACGACACCAGCTCTTCTTGGCAACAATTGGTAGACCCAAGGGTCAAAATTGGGGTGGTGGGGAAGAGTAGTCAAGAGGCGCTCATCCGACACGGTGTAGCTAAAGAGTCTATCTTGGTTCCCGCGCAGGACGAATCGGATTCTGATGGTCTATGGAAGGTACTTCAAACCACTATCACTGACTGGTCCAAGGAATCCGTCTTGATGATCAAGGGAGAGGGGGGTCGTGAGACCTTGATCGAGCAACTTCGCTCTGTTGGCGCTGCGCTTGAGATTTTATCGATCTACTCGCGCGTTCCCTTAGACCTTGCAAGCCCATTGTGGCAGTCGTGCGCCGAACTTAATCCACAGCATACCTTGTGGACCTTAACATCCTCCGAGGCAGTGCGGCATTTAGCAGAGCGGTGTAAAGAGGTCAGCCGAATTCCAAAAATTACGATTGATGGTAGCTATGCCTTATGCAGTCATACCAATATCGCCAGTGTGGCAAGACAGATTGGTTTTACAAACATCTCGGCTTGTGAGCCTCGGGATGAGTCGATTAGCCAGTCTGCCGTAGCTTGGTTAGCAGAGCAGGTAAAAAGATCTCCATAACCAATAAAGGATGGCCGTTGAGTTGATAGAGTGTGCGCCTGGCCCAAACGCGTTTGGGAAGATCCGCATAACGGCGTCGGCAAGCTTTCCATTCTGGATGATGGTGATCTAAACGAACGATTTGCCGAATAGGGCGAAAGCGTCCTTTGAGAACTTTGGCAAATAAAACGGCACCCAAGGGTTTGTGACCTAGTTTCAAAATCGCGTGATTACTTCCAATGGAACTCGTAATTGGGAGTACGCTACGCGCCATCACAATCGGTTCACCCTCATCGCATAGCAAAATCTCACGGATTCGCGAACGATTGATCGGACGTCGAAAGAACTTTTTTTCGGAAGCTACTAAGTTTTGTTTGTAATCGGCAAGGATCTGTAATTCAAGGTGACGATCCTCGGGGTAGAGAAGTTCCTTCTCGAGTTTGCGTGTGAGCGATCCAGTATCACTTAACCATTCTTGCAATGCCAATGGAGCACCCAAGGGTGCTCCATGGTTAAGTTGATGCCAGTTGGATGGAGAGCGAGACTTCCGCCACAACATACAGAGCGCTAGTTAGTGCGGACGCGTGCTGTTTTGAAAAGAGCCGGTGCGGGAACCAAAGCGTGACCCAGAACTTTTGCGAGCCTGTCCCCCAAACTTAGGCTTACCGCGTTTAGCAGTGCCGGGGCGATCATTGGGTTTATGTGCGCTTGGTTTCTGTTGGGGCTCAAGACCTGCAATCTCTGCAGCGGCCATGGGTTGCTGAGTAAAGCGCTCAATGGCTTTGATCTTCAAACGATCACGATGCTCAGCTAATGTGATAGCAATGCCATTACGTCCGGCACGACCAGTACGGCCGATACGGTGGGTATAGTCCTCTGGCTTCATGGGCAGGCCAAAGTTAATTACGTGACTGATCCGAGGTACATCAATTCCACGCGCAGCCACATCAGTGGCAACCAAAATACGGGTTTGGCCACTACGTAACGAATCCAGGCGACGATTACGAACTGCTTGCGGCATGGCGCCATGCAAGGCGCTGGCTTGGTAGCCATTGGCACGTAAGGTATCGGCAATCTTTTCACTCTCTACCTGGGTGCTAGCGAAGACAACCGCTTGATCGAGCTCGGGGTCGGATAGTAGGTGCTCCAGCAAACGATGCTTGTGCGCCATGTTGTCAGCCCAATGCAGTTTTTGAGAGATGTTGGCATGCGCTTCACCTGCATGGGCAAGCTCAATGCGCTTGGCATCCTTAGTCAGGCTTGAGGCAAGACTCATGATGCG
>JBEDHB010000062.1:0-7826 GCA_041174325.1 Pseudomonadota bacterium | reverse complement strand
TTTGATTACCTTTGGGATAAAGAAGCCCTTCGTGCCAGGCCCCAGATTGGGATGTTGGTCGAGGTTCCTTTTGGAAGAACAAATCTGCCCGGTTTAATTATTGAAGTGACCACTTACTCTGAATTAAAACAATCAAAATTAAAGAAAGTCATTCAGGCCTCACCGCTAATCCCGCTCGATAGTCGTTTGATGGAATTGGCTCAATTTGCGTCCCAATACTATGTTCATGGACTTGGAGAAACGATCGTTTCGGCGATACCAAAATGGTGGCGTACTACTAGCAATTGGAGTAAGCCAGCTAGTCAGTTAGATGCGGCGAAAAAGGCCGCAACTCAATCAAAGGGCAAAAATAAAGGCCTCTCTCTAGAACAGCTTAATGAAGAACAAAGGCGAGCAATTCAGATCTTAAGTAGTCACAAACAGGGGGCATTCAATACGTATCTACTGAACGGGGTAACTGGAAGTGGCAAAACGGCCGTTTATCTTGCGTTCATCGAATCTTTGCTCAATCAAGAGCGCAGCGCCCAAGTATTAATAATGCTGCCCGAAATTAATTTAACTCCCCAATTGCAAAGGCGAATCCAGGAGCATTTCCCTCGGGAGGCATTGGCAGTGCTTCATAGTGGATTAACGGAGAAGCAACGTGGTATCGCCTGGTATCAGGCAATGACAGGGGCGGCACGCATTGTATTGGGTACGCGGTTGTCGATCATGACCCCTTTGCCAAAATTGGCGGCGATTGTGGTCGACGAGGAAAATGACAGTTCGTTTAAACAGCAAGAGGGTCTGGCGTATTCGGCGCGGGATTTGGCAATATGGCGAGCTAAAAACGAAAAATTACCAATTGTTCTAGTTTCAGCAACGCCATCTTCACAAACTTGGCGTGCTGCAAAAGAAGGGCGCTATCAGGAAATTCAATTGACCAATCGAGTTGGAGGGTTTCAGTTACCCAATGTCGAGCTCGTGACCCCTGATAAATCCTCGCGTTCAATTTCCATCAGCCCCATCATGATTAGGGCGCTTGAAGACAATCTTCACAAAGGCAGGCAAAGTCTAATATTGATTAATCGTCGCGGTATGGCGCCGGTGATTAGTTGCTCATCATGCGATTGGTTAAGCGAGTGCGACCATTGCTCAAGTTATATGGTGATGCATCGCCAGCTGGGTCAGTTTAAATCGCCCGTATTGTGTTGCCATCATTGCGGTTTAGTAAAACCTATTCCACAAAGTTGTTCGAAGTGTGGTGATGTTGATTTGCAGCCTCTAGGAAGAGGAACCCAGAAAGTAGAGGATCAATTGCAAATGCGGTTTCCACAGGCAGCGGTATTGCGAGTTGATGCGGACACTGCGCGTACGAGTAAAAAAACCGAGGCATTATTTCAAGAAATACATGATGGTACGGCACAAATGATCGTTGGCACACAAATGCTGGCGAAGGGGCATGATTATCAAAATATTGGTCTCGTTTGTGTACTGGATGCGGATGCTAGGCTGTATTCCAATGACTATATGGCGCCAGAGCATTTATTTGCTCAACTTGTTCAGGTGGCTGGAAGAGCCGGGCGCTTTAGTGGTGAGCCTACGCAGATATTGATCGAAACCCGCTATCCAGATGACCCCGTGTATCAATTTATAAAAACATTTGATCTAAATGGATTTATGGAACACCTAATGGCTATCCGTCAGGAGGCGGGCCTGCCACCATTTAGTTACCAAGCTTTGGTGCATGCGGAGGCAAAGCAGAAAAAAGAAGTATTGACGTGGCTAACTCATGCAAAACATTTTTTGCAGAAAACTGCTCATTTGCAAACGGGGATCACCGTTTTTGATCCAGTGCCCAAATCAATTGCGCGCCTTGGCGGATGGGAGCGCTCGCAACTATTAATTGAGTCGCACCACAGGGCGCCGCTTCAGGCCCTACTTAATGAGCTCGATCACTATTTGCGCCAACAATCGGTTGGACGAATTTCAAAAGCGGGTAAAGTTCGCTGGTCAATTGAGCGCGACCCACTCTTTATTTAGTTGCCAACCCCAGACTCGTATTGATTGGCGCTCTGCAATGACGTAAGTTCATTAACAGATACTGCTTCGTCTTTTGCTTGAATCTTAAAGAGCCAAACATCATAGGGTTGAGTGTTGATGCTCTCAGGTTTCTCGGCCGCTGAGGTATTAATTTCGCTGATGATCCCACTAATTGGCGCATGAATATCGCTTGCTGCTTTGAGCGATTCAATCGTAGCGCAAGACTGACCTTGTTCCACCAGAGACCCAAGCTCAGGAAGCTTCAGAAAAAGGATATCACCCAAGGCCTCTTGAGCATGATTGCTAATGCCAACCCAATAATGGCTATCATCACCACGTTTAATCCATTCATGGGTTTGGGCAAATAAAAGATCGTTTGGAATATTCATTAGAATATTTTAACGACAGTAATCAAGAATTTGATCATACCGACATGACTTTAAAACTCGCAATTGTTCCCGTAACCCCGTTTGAGCAAAATTCCTCAATTGTATTTTGTGAGAAAACTAAAGAGGCGGCAGTTGTCGATCCGGGCGGAGATTTGGAGAAAATTGAAGACATTTTATCGAAGCTTGATGTGAAACTCAGCAAGGTGCTATTAACGCATGGTCATTTGGATCATTGCGCTGGAGCGAAAGAGCTTGCTAGAAAATGGCAGGTTCCCATTGAAGGCCCCCACCCTCTTGAAAAGTTTTGGCTTGATCAACTTCCTGAGCAAACAGTCCGCTTTGGTTTTGGGGAGGCCGAACCCTTCGAGCCTGATCGTTGGTTGCTCGATGGGGATACGGTTCATCTCGGAGAGCATGAACTAAAGGTGTTTCATTGCCCTGGGCATACGCCGGGCCACATTGTGTTTTATGACGAGCCAACCCGCCTGGCTTTTGTCGGCGATGTTTTATTTGCCGGATCGATCGGTCGTACTGATTTTCCAAAAGGCAATCACGCGGATCTGATACGTGCTATCAAAACCAAATTATGGCCGCTAGGTAACGATGTACATTTTGTGCCAGGCCACGGCCCAATGTCGACATTTGGCCAGGAGAGACAAAGCAATCCCTATGTGGGCGATGGCGCTTAGGTTTTAGCTGACCCTGTACGGTGGGTGCGGTTATAGAGGCAACTGGCGCAAATCCAACGCTGCTTACGGTTACTGGTAGGAATCCAAGTGCCCCCTTCTAACCTTTTTTCCCGGCTGCATGAAGAGCAAAACTTAAGGCTTGGAGAAGTATCTTGGGTGGGAGTTGGAGTGGTTGACGTGGTCATAACGGAATCTGATAAATCTTCTCGAAACCACTATTTTACCTCGTTTCCCCATTGTTAGAGGGGGTAAGCAGAACCCGAACCGAATCCGCGGTTTTTTTGCCATCAAAACCAAGCCAGGCTTTTTCCGTAAAGTCATAGAGTTTGCAGGTCTTCGCGGTATCAAAATACCACTTCCAAGAGAATGGCTGAACAATAATTCTTTCTGGCAAAAGGGTTTCCAGTCGATTTTGGGCTACTTGCAGGTTGTATAGGGGAACGCTCATATCGACGTGATGAGCCGTATGCTCCATGATGTGATGCATTAAAGCCCCCCAGTAGAAGCCAAAAGTCAGGTGCACCGTGGTTGATACAAAAGGTTGGGCTCTTAACCACTCTGATTTATTGTCGTACCAACAGACCGCCGGATGGGTGTGGTGCACGTAGACCACAAATCCAATCATGCCGTTCCAAAACAAGTAGGGCAGTACAAAGCCACACAGCAAGGCGATCAGAACGGATTGCCCGGTGCTCATGGCAAAAAAGCTCAAAAGCCCAATCCAGACTAAGGCAAAGGCGCTGACCAAAAGATTGTCTTTTACAAAAATAGAGCGGTCCGCAGGGCGGTATTTTTTGTTGGGGAAGAACATTTTGTTCCACCAAATTTCAATTAAATAGTAGGCGATGGGGCCCCAGCCACTTCGATAGTGCCGCTCTAGAAATTGTCGCCATTTAGGAAGGGCGTCATATTCTGACTTTGAAAGGGGTGCCCAAACAAAATCAAAGCCTTTGAGGTTGGTTTGTCCATGATGGACTACGTTGTGCCCAATATCCCAAAGGCTGTAAGGGGTAAGGGATGGCAAAAAGGCAATGCGACCAAGTACTTTATTTAAGGTGCGATGAGGGGTAAAGCTTTGATGACAGGCGTCGTGACCCAAGATAAAAATTCGTCCAGTCACAAAGCCGGCGATTACACCAAATAGAATCTTGACCAGAATATTCTCAAAATAAACCGTAGCGGCAATGCTAAGTACCCACAAGAGCGAATCTAGGATCAAAAGAGAAATCGCTCGAAACGTGCTTGCCTCGGTCATTGGACTCAGCCATGACCGAATAACCTTGCGGTGAGGAAGGGGAAGATCTGGGCTTAGGGGTGCCGGATTAACCAATACTTGATTGGAGTGAAGGGCGCTATTGAACTCTGACACAGTAACTTTCTTTAGATGCCTGAATCATAGTGGTTTTTTGGGATTCCAGTATTACAGAATGATGAAAATGGCGCGCCCGGCAGGAATCGAACCTGCGACCCTTGGCTTCGGAGGCCAATACTCTATCCACTGAGCTACGGGCGCATTCAAAATAAATCAGTATGTATTGTAAGTGCCTGAAACCAGGCCGCTCTCGGTATAATTCATTTCATTCTTAATTAACCACCCTTTTTCGAGCCACTATGAGTGAAGAGCACGGTAATTTAATCAAAAATACAAAGCAATTGAGTATCGCAGTAATTGCTAGTTTTTTTGTACCCCTAATCATCATTTTCTTATTGATTGTTTATGTCAGCAGTGGAAAAAATCAGCAAAATGTGGCCTCGGAGAAAAGCACAGAGACCTTGATTCAGCCGGTTGGTAAATTGAATTTCAAGGATGCAAGCGCTCCCCGTGAAGTTCAAACGGGTGAGGCGGTTTACAAAGCAGTATGCGCCTCTTGCCACAACTCCGGCGCTGCTGGAGCTCCGAAATATGGAGATTCATCCACTTGGGGCGGCAGAATCGCCAAAGGCTATGATGCGCTTTATGCATCGGTCATGAAGGGCAAGGGAGCAATGCCTGCACGAGGCGGCGCAAGTCCTGCAGATGTCAGTGATTATGAAATCTCCCGATCGGTTGTTTATCTCGCGAATTCAGCCGGTGGAAAATTTGCTGAGCCCAAGGCTCCTGCCCCCGCACCAGCTGCGGCAGAGCCAGCAAAGTAATTAATCCCCCTCTTTCTTTACTGCAAGGGCAAGTTCGTAGGCTTCATTTTTTTGAAGACCATACATCGATTGCAAAACTGCTGAAAGATCTTTGCTACTCAATTGCTTACGGAGCAATTGTGCCAAGCGCAAAGACTCATCGTTCTTGGGAAGAATTTTGCGACCTATTCCTTCAAGAACAAAAACAAATTCACCTTTCAAGTGATTGGGGTTTTCAAGCCAAGCCGGGATTTCGTTGGCTCTTAATGAAAAAAGGCTTTCAAATTTTTTACTAAGCTCTCTCCCGATGATTAGTCGGCGCTCATGGTCAAGAAGCTCGCTGCATCGCATTAGGGTTTTGGTCAAACGATGAGGGCTTTCGTAAAACACGGTTGGAAGGGGGCTTTCAATCATTAAACGAAGCGCTTCCTCCAATTCATTTTTTGGGGTAGGTAAAAAGCCAAGAAACTGAAATTGCCCGCGGGCTGCTAATAGCACTTCTCCAGCAATCGAGAGCATGGTGGTCAGTGCGCTTGCACCTGGAATTGGAATGGTTCGATAGCCGTTTGCTTGAACTTCGGTGACCAAACGAGCCCCAGGATCCGAGATTCCCGGGGTGCCAGCGTCTGATAGATAGGCCCAACGCTCTCCTGCCCCAAGACGGATGATTAGCTTTTTTGCCGCCTCAAGTTCGTTGTGCTCATGAATGGCCACCATTGGTTTACTAATTCCATAATGCTTGAGAAGCAATAGGCTGTGACGCTTGTCTTCACAGGCAATGCCGTCAACAAGGTTCAACACATGCAATGCCCTTAATGTAATGTCCCCCAGATTTCCGATGGGGGTGGCAACGACATACAAACTGGCGCTTGGAAAGTCCTGCTTTTGCAATGCATCGAGTGACGGTATTTCCAACATGAAGAACCCCTTTAGAATCAATTATCCCCGCAAATGAATTGAAATGAAAACCACATGGCATGGCATTTGAGGTTGGTAAAACAGAGCATAATATTGTGATGAAAACAAAACCATTCGATGAGTTAAAAGCAAGGGCACAACAGCATTTTGTCGATAGCATTGCGACAAAGCAGTTGGGAGCCCAAGCCTTACCTTCAGAAATCGCGCGCGCGATTCTATTGATTACTCAATCGATTGAAGCTGGCGGAAAAATAATGGCCTGCGGCAATGGCGGATCTGCAGCAGATGCACAACATTTTGCAGCTGAACTGATGGGGCGTTTTGAACGTGAGCGTCGCGAGTTAGCCGCGCTCGCACTCACAACCGATTCATCGATATTGACAGCCATCGGAAATGATTACAGCTATGAGGAAGTATTTAGCAAGCAGGTGCGTGGCATCGGGCGCCCAGGGGATGTCTTGATTGCCATATCAACATCTGGGAACTCAAAGAATGTGATGAAGGCAATTGAAGCCGCCAAAAAGATTGGTATTCATATTGTCGCGATGACAGGCAATGGTGGGGGAAAAATTGCCGCCTTACTGAGCGCAGAAGATGTTCATTTATGTGTCCCAGCAACCCGTACCGCACGCATTCAAGAAACCCATTTACTTTTATTGCATTGCCTTTGCGATGGTGTGGATCATGTTTTATTCAATGAGGATTGAAATGATGCGACTTGTCAAAATAGTTTGTATGGCCTTATGTGCGCTGCAGCTATCCGCTTGCGGGGTTTTGGTGGTTGGCGGCATGGTTGGTGGTGCAACGATATTGGCTGATCGCAGAACGCCCGCGGTTCAAGCAATTGACTTAGGGATTGAGATTGAGGCTAATAGTCAGCTCTCCAGAAAGTTTGGGGATTCTGCGCACATTGTCGTTGTGTCGTTTAACCAAAAAGTTTTGTTAATCGGCGAGGCGAAAGACGAGACCATTAAAACTCAGGCAGGCAATGATGTGAAGGCGATGAAGAACGTCCGCTCTTTGTTTAACGAAATCGTGATTGGGCCCAATAGTTCATTGGGCCAAAGAGCAAGCGATACCTATTTGGCATCTAGCATCAAAACGCAGTTAATTTTTAGCCCCGATATTCCTTCAAACTCCATGAACATCTCGGTTGAGAGCGGCAAAGTCTATTTAATGGGCATATTGACCCAGCAAGAAGCAGACAAAGCCAAGCAAATTGTCAGCAAGGTCAGCGGTGTGAAGCAGGTATTTGCCTTCTTTGACATTATTTCGGAGGCTGAAAAGCGGCGCCTTGAGGAAGAGGGCAAGGCGAGAACCTCTCAGCCAGACACAAACCCCGCTCCAAACTAAATTGGAACGAATTTTGGCCTTCAATTATTAGTATTTACCCTAATTAGACAGACCTTAACTTTCTTCATTGCCCAATAACGGGCTCGGCACCTTTCCCAACCTATTGATTTCATTAGGTTGCCGTTTTACAGGGTCAATTTCGGGGTCGGGAGGCATAAAAATATTTGTAAGAAGGTGTTGACATCCCTCTAAGGGTATGTCATAGTTATGGACTTCGCTGAATTTCCATGAATGACCTCTGGGGACAGCCTTCTTTAAAAATTAGTCAACCGATAATTGTGGGTACTGAGTAGAGGCATCCAGTCCTTCGGGACAGATGTAAATAAACAGTACTCATAGA
>JBEDHB010000061.1:0-7892 GCA_041174325.1 Pseudomonadota bacterium | reverse complement strand
TAATTACTGCCTATTTAGCAAGTTCACTAGGAAGGGAGGTTTTCGTTTTGCCCGGATCAATTACGTCACCACTTTTTGAGGGATCACACCAACTAATCCAACAGGGGGCGAAATTAGTGAGGGGACCTCAAGACATACTCGAAGAATTACCAGGTAGCCACCTCCATTAATCCAAGACTCTACCTAACTTACTGAATTTAAATGACTTTATTGAAATTTGTGGTTATTAGCCTATGGGATTGTTTGACTTTATGCAAAGACCTGGGCTAATAATAAAAAAGGGGTGAAGGCGGGCACTTTTAAAAAAACGTTTAAATTAGTCTTCCTTTTGTTCCATAAAAAGGCGCAACAAACTTATCTTAATTGGGCATAGTGTGGCAACAAGTACAAAGTCGAGCAGCAAAAAAAATGTGGTTGCTGAGCACCCAAAAGCGCTCATCATTGCCGAAAAACCATCCGTGGCGAACGATATTGCTAAAGCCCTCGGTGGCTTTACCAAGCACGACGAGTATTTTGAGAATGATGAATTTTTGATCTCATCGGCAGTTGGCCATCTTCTTGAGATTGCCGCCCCCGAAGAATATGAAGTCAAACGGGGTAAATGGTCCTTTGCTAACCTGCCCGTGATTCCCCCGCATTTTGATTTGCGGCCCATTGCAAAAACCGAATCGCGTCTGAAGGTCTTACAAAAGCTCATTAAACGCAAGGACGTGAATCGCATCATTAATGCATGTGACGCAGGCCGTGAAGGTGAGCTTATCTTTCGTCTAATTACTCAGCATGCCAAAGCGCCGCAAAAAATTGAGCGTCTATGGCTGCAATCCATGACGCCCGCTGCAATTCGGGAGGGCTTTAATAAGCTGCGCTCGGACAACGAGTTAATTCCTCTTGCCGATGCAGCGCGGTGCCGATCGGAGGCTGACTGGTTGGTCGGAATTAATGGCACCCGAGCCATGACCGCATTCAATAGTAAGAGCGGGGGGTTTTTTCTGACAACGGTCGGGCGCGTTCAAACACCAACCCTATCGATTGTTGTCCAGCGCGAAGAGCAAATTCGGAAGTTTGTGTCCAAAGACTACTGGGAGGTCCGCGCTGAGTTTATTGCCGCAGCTGGGATTTATGAGGGTCGCTGGACCAATCCCGATTTTAAAAAGGATCCCGCAGATCCTGACGCACGAGAAAATCGTCTCTGGAGCGAAGCTGCGGCCAAAAGCATTGTGGCTGCCTGTCGAGGAAAAAAGGGTAGCGTATCTGAGGAATCAAAGCCCGCAACCCAACTGGCGCCGCAACTTTTTGACCTCACCAGTTTGCAGCGCGAAGCAAATGCCAGATTTGGTTTCTCAGCCAAAAATACCTTGGGGCTTGCACAAGCCTTGTATGAGCGTCATAAGGTCTTAACCTATCCAAGAACGGATGCGCGTGCACTACCCGAAGACTATTTAGATACGGTCTACAAAACCATTGAGCAGCTCGGTGAGCACGCTCAAGAGTACCAACCGTTTGCAGCCGCAATCCTCAAAGGCGATGGTAAAAAATCATGGGTCAAACCCAATAAGCGGATTTTTGATAACAGCAAAATATCGGATCACTTTGCCATCATCCCCACGCTCGAAGCGCCTAAAAATTTAAGTGAGCCCGAACAAAAGCTGTATGACCTGGTGGTCCGGCGATTCTTGGCTGTGTTTTATCCCGCTGCCGAATACCGCGTGACTACACGTATTACTGAGGTGTCTGGTCATCAATTTAAAACCGAGGGCCGCGTATTGGTTGAACCCGGTTGGTTGGCTGTTTATGGAAAATCGTCTCAGGCAGACGATGAGCTGGTGCCAGTCCAAAAAAATGAAACGGTTCAAAACGAAACTGTTGAGCTAGTTGCTTTAAAAACCAAGCCACCAGCGCGCTACAGCGAAGCAACCTTATTGTCGGCCATGGAAAGCGCGGGCAAATGGGTCGATGATGATGAAATGCGTGAAGCAATGGCTGAAAAAGGTCTTGGCACCCCAGCGACGCGCGCCGCCATCATCGAAGGTTTATTGGCCGAAAAATACATCGTTCGCGAAGCCCGCGAGCTAATACCAACCGCAAAAGCATTTCAATTAATGACCCTTTTGCGCGGTCTAGACGTTGCTGAACTCACCCAGCCGGACCTAACAGGAACTTGGGAACACAAGCTGGCACTTATTGAAGAAGGCAAGCTCGATCGCAATACCTTCATGCAAGAAATTGCGCAGATGACACAAAAGATTGTGAAACGTGCAAAAGAATTCAATAGCGACACAATTCCAGGCGACTACGCAACCTTAAAAACCCCTTGCCCACATTGCGGCAAGCCTGTGAAAGAAAACTATCGGCGCTTTGCTTGTGAATCCTGCGGCTTTACGATTAGCAAAACCCCGGGCGGTCGAGCGTTTGAGTACGAAGAGGTTGAGTCTTTACTCAAAGAAAAAACCATTGGTCCTTTACAGGGCTTTCGCAGCAAAATGGGCAGGCCCTTTGCGGCGATTATTCGCCTTACTGAAATACCCCTTGATGATGCCGACTATCCCAATGCAGGCTTCAAGCTAGAGTTCGACTTTGGCAACTCCGGGGGAGAAGATGAAGAGGCGGTCGACTTCACGGGCAAAGAGGCGCTTGGGGTCTGTCCAAAATGCTCTGGCGCCGTCTACGAAGATGGAATGCGCTATATTTGCGAACACAATACGGGCCCCGCTAAAACCTGTGACTTTAAAACTGGAAAGGTTGTTTTACAACAAGAAGTGTCGGCCGATCAGATTAAAAAGCTGCTAAAGGAAGGCAAAACCGATCTCTTAACTAACTTTAAGTCCAATCGCACCGGTCGTGGCTTTAAGGCTTATCTTGCCTTAGATCCTAAAGGAAAAATTGGCTTTGAGTTTGAGGCTAAAGCGCCCGCAAAAAAACGTGCCGGCGACAAGAGTGAAAGTGATTCAGGATCCAAACCAAAGCGCGCAAGTCGCTCTAGAGCAAAGTCCGACGAATGAGAGAGGGCCGGAATAACGACCGAAGCAAAGGTTGACCAAAGTAATCCTCGCGAGCCAAGTGCGGTAGCTACATAAAGGTTTGGCATACCCGGAACAACTCCGATGAGCGGTAGTCGGTCTTTGCTTACGCAGCGCACCCCGACAAATTGATCAGCCACCGTTAACTCAGCCAGATCAATTGTCTGTGGCCTCAATAGTCCTGCGGCCAGCTGACGATTGTGTGCATCACTTGCAGCGCTTGGTTCTGTGCAATCCTGATTCTCATCATAAGTCGACCCCACTAACCATTGATGCGATTGGGTCTGGGGATTCCAAACAGGAGGGGTGCAATAACCATCACCCGATAAATTTACTCTGGGGATGTGCTCTAACAAGCCTGCCTGTTGATTGATTCCAAAGATGCTGAGCTGACCCCGCACGGGCTTGAGATAAAGCTTTTGGGCAAAGGGGCTTAAAAGATCTTCGGCACCAAATGCATTTGCAAGGACAACTGTTTGCGCCATTGCCAAACAGCTTCCATTTTTATCAAAGGCTCGCCAGAGATCACCTTCAAGTTCGAGATGTTCGATTGTGCTAGACCAAATAGTCTGCAATCCCTTGCAAGACAGAATTCGCTCTTTACATAGCTCTGAGAGATTTAAAGAGCCGGCGCCTGGAAACCAAACACCTGCACGCTCAATCCCAAAGCGCTTTCGGGCATCTTCAACCGAAATATATTCCCCAATATCAGTTGTGATTCCCAATTGAGTTAATTTGTTTTGTAATGCCTCTTCATCAAAGGCGGCCCCAATCTTAGCAAGGGCAAAAACACCGCGATGGTCCCACGCGCCAGCACAGTCAAGCTCGACCATCCGATAGGCGGCCAACGCTAACCGATGCAACCTACTGGCTGTGCGGCCAAGCGCCGGGTGAGTAATTGCGCCATCATGGGCCGATGTCGCTTGGCCCGGTCCAGACGCACTATCGACAATACACACCGAAACGCCAAGGCGGTGATATTGATTGGCAATGGAGGTGCCGGCAATACCGGCACCGATCACTAAAACATCAACTGGTTTGAAAGCAATCTGCTTATGCTTCAAAACGATTGGCAATCCTCGCTTTAATCTCGAGCAGCTCTTTAGGTAGGCGATTAGCTAATTTATCAAAAAGCTCTTGATGTAAATCCAGCTCGACACGCCAGTCCTCGGCACGCACCGCAGTAGATTGATTAAATTGCTCAGGCGATAGGGGCAAACCATTCCAATTGAAATCTGCGTGAGTTGGCGATAGGCCAAGAGGGGTTTCAGTTGCACCGGCTTTGTTTTCAGTTCGCCCCAAAATCCACGCCAAGACGCGCATGTTCTCTCCAAAGCCTGGCCAAATAAACTTGCCATTTTCATCTTTACGAAACCAGTTCACTAAATAAATTTTTGGCAAGGTGGCGCCCTCTGCCTCAAGCTTTTTGCCCATATTGAGCCAATGCTGAAAATAGTCGCTCATGTTGTATCCCGCAAATGCAATCATGGCGAATGGGTCACGTCGCACCACGCCAACTTTGCCGGTAATCGCAGCAGTGGTCTCTGAGCCCATGGTTGCAGCCATATAAACTCCCTCGGTCCAATTTCGAGCTTCGCTAACCAAGGGAACAGTATTTGAGCGGCGACCACCAAAAATAAACGCATCTAATGGAACGCCTTCCGGGTTATCCCAATTCGGATCGACAGCGGGATTATTAATCGCTGCCGTAGTAAAGCGCGCATTAGGGTGCGCCGCTAAGCGACCGGCTTTGCCATCTTCTGGCGTCCAATCCTTGCCCTGCCAATCAATTAAGTGGCTTGGGGGAGTCTCGGTTAGGCCCTCCCACCACACGTCACCGTCATCGGTTAGTGCTACGTTGGTAAAAATAACGTCTTTATTTAATGAGTCGACACAATTTGCATTGGTCTCTCGATTGGTACCGGGAGCCACGCCAAAATAGCCCGACTCGGGATTAATTGCGTAAAGACGCACTTGACCGGTTTTGGGATCTTTGCGAGGTTTAATCCACGCAATATCATCGCCGACCGTTGTTACCTTCCAACCCTCAAAACCTTTGGGGGGGATCATCATTGAGAAATTGGTTTTACCGCAGGCGGAGGGAAAGGCAGCTGCCACATGGTATTTTTTTCCTTCAGGTGAGGTAACTCCTAAAATCAACATGTGCTCTGCTAGCCATCCTTGTTCGCGCCCCATGGTTGAAGCAATTCGCAAGGCGAAACATTTTTTTCCCAAGAGGGCGTTACCGCCATAGCCCGAACCAAACGACCAAATCTCTCGCGTTTGGGGATAATGAACGATGTATTTCGTTGGATTGTTGGGCCAAACCACGTCTTTTTCTCCGGGAGCTAATGGCTTACCAACCGAATGAACGCAGTGAACAAATTCGCCATCGGCCCCCAAACGCTCGAGGACCGATTTACCCATGCGCGTCATGATGCGCATATTAATTGCTACATATGGGCTATCGGATAGCTCAACGCCAATATGAGCGATTGGGGATCCGATGGGGCCCATCGAAAAAGGAACGACATACATCGTGCGCCCCCGCATGCAGCCCTCAAATAACGGGGTTAAGGTTGCGCGCATTTCGTTAGGATCCACCCAATTATTGGTTGGCCCCGCATCCTCTTGATGGGTTGAACAAATAAAGGTTCGGTCCTCAACGCGCGCAACATCCATCGGGTCTGAAATCGCCAAATACGAATTCTTCCGTTTTTGGGGATTTAATTTCTTGAGACTACCAGCCTTAACTAACAGCTCACACAGTGCATCGTATTCAAACTGAGAGCCATCACACCAATGGATTTGATCGGGTTGGGTTAACGAAGCAACCTCTTCAACCCACTGAATCAATTTTGCGTTCTTTACGTAAGCCGGAACATTCAGATTCGCTGTGGCTGGATTGGCTGGTTTATTCATAGGACCCTCAAACGTAACCGTTTAATTTTCAACAAGATTTTTTAATGTACGAGCAAAATTTATAACGATTTTAACATTTGGGTAACATTAAGTTGGCGGCTTATTTGCCAATGCAGAACTCACTAAATATCTTGCCCAGCAGATCATCAGGCAATAATTTTCCGGTGATTTCGCCTAAATTATTTTGGGCGCAATGGAGCTCTTCGGCAAACAATTCCAAGGCTCGATTGCCTCCAAATCCATGCGTCATGGCCCTTTGCAAATGTTCTTTTGCAAGCAAAATAGCACGAAGATGCCTCGTGCGCGCAGTATAAATGCCCCCCTCTGCATTGCCCTCCCATCCGGCAAAATGCAAGATTGTTTCTTTAAGTTGGCTGATGCCCTCGCCCGTTTTTGCTGAAATATAAATTTGCTTCGATTCCCGGCTACTTTTTGTCGGACCTGCTTGCGGGCTTTCTAGCAAATCTAGCTTATTCATTACATCCAGAATATGGGCGCCTGAGTGGGCGCGATCCCTGATCTTTGCTTCCATGCGTGCAAAATTTGGTTCGGGTGCTTGTGTAGCATCGTGCATCAGCAAAACAATATCGGCTTTGGCAATCTCATCCCACGTTTGGGCTACACCGATCTGCTCTACAACGTCATGGGAATCGCGAATCCCCGCCGTATCAATCACATGCACGGGTATGCCATCAATCGAAATGTTTTCAATGATTCGATCGCGCGTCGTGCCTGCAATTGGCGTGACGATCGCCCGCTCCTCACCCACCAATGCATTTAATAAAGAGCTCTTGCCAACATTTGGGGGGCCAACTAGCGCTAGACGAACGCCATCGCGCAAAATTTTTCCTTGGCGTGAAGTTTGAATAATCTGATCCAGATCGTTCATCATTTTTTCAAGACGCTGCTTTGCGTTGGCGGCCTCAATAAACTCAATCTCTTCCTCAGGAAAATCAAGGGTTGACTCGACCAAAATTCGTAATTGTGTAATCTGATCAATCAATCGATTAATTTGTTCAGAAAAGTGGCCCTGCAAGGAAAGGGCTGCGCCTCGCAAAGATGCGTCGCTTTGTGCATTAATGAGGTCTGCGATGGCTTCGGCCTGCACCAAATCAATCTTGCCATTTAAAAACGCTCTTAATGAAAACTCGCCGGGTCCAGCGAGCATGATCCCGTCGGGGGCGCCAAGCTCCATAACGCGATTCAGTACCAATTGCGTGACACGAGATCCGCCGTGGCAGTGAAGCTCAACCACATCCTCGCCGGTAAATGAGGCAGGCGCCTTAAAGTACAACAACAAAACTTGATCTATTTGCTCTTGGTGGGCATCTTTTAAAACCAAGTAATGGGCAAAACGCGGCTTGGGCTCGACGCCTAGAAGCGCCTTCGCAAGCCCAGCAAGACCCGGGCCAGAAACACGAACAATCCCAACGCCGCCTGCGCCCCGAGGGGTTGCTATTGCAGCAATGGGATTTTTATGCATTCAACCCCAACCTTTGACCATTAATTGGCCGGTCGCTTGATGAACATTTGATTAATTTGCCACTGCTGAGCAATTGACAAAATATTATTAACGACCCAGTACAGCACCAGTCCCGCCGGGAAGAAAAAGAACATGACGGAAAAGATAATGGGCATCCACAACATGATTTTTGCCTGCAGTGGGTCGGGTGGGGTAGGATTCAAGCGCGTTTGCACGAACATCGATACTGCCATGACAATTGGCAAAATAAAGTAGGGGTCGGGCACCGATAGATCCTTAATCCAAAGAATCCATGGCGCATTTCGCATCTCAACCGATGAGAGCAAGACCCAATACAGAGCAATAAAAACAGGGATCTGAACGACTACCGGCAAGCATCCGCCTAAAGGATTAATTTTTTCTTGCTTATAAAGATCCATCATCGCGCGATTCAGTTTTTGCGGATCACCTTTAAATTGCTCACGCAGGTT
>JBEDHB010000060.1:0-7989 GCA_041174325.1 Pseudomonadota bacterium | reverse complement strand
AGAAGTTGATGATCGGGTTGCTTCGATTCAAAAGCAAGCGCCAGCTGGAGGAAAAAAACTGCCAGAGGGTGAGGAATTGCGTAGGCAAGTTCTCGAAAACTTGATCTTAGAGAAAATTCAAATTCAGGAAGCGGAGCAAACTGGTTTAGCTGTCAATGATAAAGAGCTTAATAAGATTATCGAGGATATTGCAACTCGGAATAAGCTGACCTTCAATGAGTTTCGGGAGACGGTCACTAAATCAGGTATAAGCTTTCAGCGCTATCGCGAGTTATTACGTGAAGATGTTCTAAAAGCGCGCTTACGCGAGCGGGAGGTTGATTCGCAAATTAAGATATCCGATGCAGAAATCGATAACTTTATTGTTGAGCAGATGCAGCGCCGTGGATCCGATCCTGTTGCAGGCTCGGGTCCTGAGGAGATTGCGGTTGCGCAAATTTTTATCCCAGTAGAAGAGGGAGCAGGTCCCAGCGCTCAAGCTGAAGCCAGAAAGCGCGCTGAGGCATTATTAAAAGAAGCGCGTGGTGACGCTGATTTTATGCAACTTGGTGCACAAGCCAATAAAGAGAACTCTCGTATTAAGTTTCAGGATCTTGGTTATCGGACCCAAGATCGTTTACCTCAAATCTTTGTTGAGGTGGTACGCAACCTTGGTCCTGGCCAGGTAGCACCATCAGTGGTGCGAAGCCCAGCCGGCTTTCATGTTTTAAAAGTAATGGATCGACGCGCTGGCGGTGCTGGTGCACGAGCGGCGACTAGTAATTCCAATCCTGCGGATCTCACCCCGCAGAATATGGTTGTGACACAAACTTTAGCACGCCATATCTTGATCCGTCAGCGCCAAGGATTGCAAGACGCAGATGTTGAGCGACGCCTACAAGGCTACCGTGATCAGGTTCGGGCCAAGACGGCTGATTTTGAATCATTGGCTAAGAAGTTCTCGGAAGACGGTTCGGCCCAAAATGGTGGTTTATTGGGTTGGATGGGACCGGGCGAGTTGGTGCCTCCATTTGAGATCGCTATGAATCGTTTACAAATCGGTGAAGTGAGCGATCCGGTCAAAACTGAATTTGGTTGGCATTTAATTCAAGTGCTGGAGCGGCGCGATGCGCAATTGACGGTTGAGAAGCAACGCGAGTTTGCGCGGGCCGCTATTCGAGAGCGTAAGTTCGAGCAGGCTTATCAAGATTGGTTGCGCCAATTGCGCGATACGGCGACTGTCAAGATTTTGAATCTGGATGAGCAAGTTCGTTAAGCTCGCTCTGAGTACTGGGGAGCCAGCTGGGATTGGTCCCGAAGTTTCATTAGCAGCTGCCAAAGCTTTCGTAGCAGCCTATAAGGATGTGGAGATTACATTATTTGGAGATCAGCAGTTATTTTCAGGTGAAGTCTTGCCAACCCAAATCCAAATTACGCATATACCCCTGAATCATCCATCACAACCTGGGGTTCTTAATCTAGCTAATGCGCAGTACGTAGTTTCTGTTATTCGTACGGCAAGCGAGTCTTGTCGAGCTGGCCAACATCATGCGCTAATTACTGCGCCAGTCCAAAAAAGTATTTTGGATACACCGCAATCGCCATTTACTGGGCATACGGAGTTTTTGGCAGATCACGATCATCGGCACCAAGTCGTGATGATGTTGTGTGGCGAAATCCCCCGGGCTCTCAGTGGCAATGGGGAAGCAATCGCCTTGCGAGTTGCTCTTGCTACCACCCATTTGCCTATTAGTCAGGTTGCTGGTGCTATTCAGTTTGAATCTTTATTGAATACCCTAAGAATCATGCAAGCGGATTTACAAGTACGCTTTGGTATTGCAGGACCTCGCATTGCAGTGACCGGGTTAAATCCCCATGCTGGAGAGGATGGCCATCTTGGTCAAGAGGAGCTTGAAGTCATTATTCCTGTAATTGAAGCTGCTAAAGAAGAAGGAATTCTGGCATCCGGACCTTATCCAGCCGATACCCTATTTCATGCTGATCGCTTAATTCCATTTGATGCGGTCTTGGCGATGTACCATGATCAAGGCTTAGCCCCTTTTAAGTTTGCAAGTTTTACGGAGGGAGTAAATGTCACCCTGGGCCTCTCATATATCCGAACCTCCGTTGATCATGGCACCGCTCTCGATATCGCTGGACAGGGTAAAGCAGATTGGCGCAGTATGTTTGCTGCTCTTCGACTTGCGAGAGAGTTGGCTCTTACGAAATTGAATCACGATGCATCGGGCACGTAAGCGCTTTGGCCAGAATTTCCTGATTGATCAGGGGGTGATTGCTGCGATTGTGAATGCCTTAAATCCCACGCCTGGCATGCACGTTCTTGAAATTGGTCCAGGGCTAGGCGCCTTAACTCGACCCTTACTTGAACGCCTTGAAAAACTTGACGTTCTAGAAATCGATCGCGATATTGTGCATAGTTGGCAAGAAGCAAAACAGCGAGAGCAATTGAATGGACTATTTATTCACGAGGGGGACGCTCTTCAATTTGATTTTGTTAACTGGGTCAAGCAAGCCAAGTTAACAAAAGAGCGATGTGCCCTCATTGGCAACCTGCCATATAACATTTCATCGCCTTTGTTGTTTCATCTGATTGCAGCAGCGCCATGGGTCGATGAGCAAATTTTTATGCTGCAGGCTGAAGTTGTCGAACGCATTACTGCACAAGCGGGCGATTCGGAGTACAGTCGCTTATCGGTCATGCTGCAAGCAAGATACCATGTGGACTATTTGATGGATGTACCGCCCACTGCATTTGAGCCGCAACCAAAAGTGGACTCTGCAGTGATTCGGATGATTCCGCGAAGTACTTTTTCCTTAACATCTGATCAATGGAGCTCACTTAGTCAGATTGTGGCCTTGGCCTTTTCCCAGCGTCGCAAAATGCTACGCAGTAATTTACAGAGTATTTCTGAGCAATTAAATTTGACCGATGCTGAATTAAAAGCGCGCGCTCAAGATATTACAGTCGAGCGTTATATACAGTGGGCGTTGATGCTATCCGCTTGAAATTCAGGAGCCAGGGTAGGCTGCTGGGTCAATGCGTCGCATTTCACCCTCGATCCAATTTTCTACAGCCGTGTGTAATTGATCCCCGGTTTTCCCCTGCGAAGCAATAGATGGTCCAATCGAGACCGTAATCAGCCCAGGGTACTTTAGAAAGCTATTACGGGGCCAATAGCGCCCAGCATTGTGCGCAACCGGTAATACGGTTGCACCCGTGAGTCCCGCTAGGCGGGCCCCGCCTTTGCGATAGGGCTTATGGGATCCAACGGGCGTTCGAGTACCCTCTGGGAACAAAATCATCCACTTACCTGCCCTTAAACGATCTTTTCCTTGATTGGCAACGGATATTGCTGAACCGCCTGCATCGGAACGGTTGATATGAATCATATTGAGTAAGCCAATCACCCACCCAAAGAACGGAATCCACAACAGTTCACGTTTAAAAACGAAGCAAAGCTCTTTAGGAAAAATCTGTAAAAACGCAATGGTCTCCCAAGCCGATTGATGCTTACTAAGGATCACGACAGGCTCATTCATTACTGCCTGAATATTTTCTTTTCCCAGAACCTGAAACCGAACTCCACAAAAGAATTGCAGAAAAAAGATAATGCTTTTGCCCCAAAACTGAATGATGCGGTAGCGGGTATGTTCGTTAAGAAACGGAAACGTAATTAAGCAAAAAATCGCATAAAACGGCGTGTACGTTATTAAACTAATAAAAAAAAGAAATGAACGAAGCCAAATCATCAGTGAGCCAAAATAAATTTTGCAAATCCCATGAGGTCCTTATGAACTCGAGTATTGCTAGGCAACTCAGTTTCTTTAACACCTTGACCTTTTCCTGTTAAGACCAAGTGCGGACTTGCGCCAATAGCTGTTCCAGCCAATAGATCACGTAGTGAGTCACCCACGATGGGAACATTAGTTAATGGCATAGCAGGGTTTGCGGGGTTTTTTAAATAACGGTTTGCAATTTGGTGCATTAGGCCCGGTTTAGGCTTGCGGCAATCGCATTGGTCGGCATCGGTATGGGGACAAAAGAAAATACTATCAATTCTGCCGCTGAGTGGTTTAAGCAAATCCATCATTTTCTGATGCATCGCATGTAATTCGCTAACGGTGTAATACCCACGTGCGATACCCGATTGGTTGGTGGCAACGGTCAGTGTATAGCCTGCCTGAGAAAGTAGCGCGATTGCCTCGAGGCTATTCGGTATCGGGATCCACTCATCGCATGATTTGACATAGTCGTCGCGATCTTGATTGATCACTCCATCGCGATCTAAGATAATCAACTTATCAGCTTTAGTTGTCATGCAAGCTTGCCAATATCGGCGACCAAATTCATTTGCTGATGCAGTCGTTGCAGTAAGGCAAGACGATTTTGTCGAAGTTGAACATTTTCGTCCATTACCATGACATCCACAAAGAATTGATCAATTGGTTCGCTCAGTGAAACAAGATCCTGCAATAGAGCGCCAAATTGCTGGGATTGGAGCTGTTGATCTAGCCGTGGCTCTAATTGAGTGAGCGCGGTATATAAATTCTTTTCTGCCGCAATCGTTAGCAAACTTTGGTTGATAGCTGAATCCAGTTTACCTTCAACCTTTTTCAGAATATTACTAATCCGCTTATTGGCTCCAGCGAGCGCAGCTGCTTGAGGTAATTGATTGAATCTCCGAATGGCCAATAAGCGCGCAATTAGATCGTTAATTTTTTGAGGGTGGGTGCTCAATACCGCATCAATTTCTGCGGGACTAAAGGGAGCCCCATCGATCACTTGATCCTTTAAATACGCTTTTAGTCGATCCAAAATAAATTGATAAATAACCTCCTCATCAATCTCGACCTTCAAGGGCAAGCTTGAAAACTGTTTCTTAGCAATCCCAATCAGCTGCTTGAGATTGAGTGGTAGATTCTTTTCCAGTAGCAAGCGGCAAATTCCCAACGCATGACGCCGCAGAGCATAGGGGTCCTTATCGCCCGTGGGTGCAAGACCAACACCCCAGATTCCAATAATGGTTTCTAATTTATCAGCAATCGCTAATACGGTCCCCACTGAGGTTTGCGGCAAAGAATCCCCCGCAAATCGAGGAAGATAGTGCTCGTAACATGCAGCAGCGACATCCGAGTCTTCATGATTGGCCAATGCATAGTAACGACCCATGACCCCTTGTAGCTCAGGGAACTCGCCCACCATATCCGTTAATAGATCGGCTTTAGCAAGCTGCGCAGCACGATCAACCTGTGGAAGACTAAGCTCTAATCCAGTTTGATTCAGGCTGCTAGCAATTTCACTGGCTAAGGCCCGCACTCGCTCTGAGCGTTGGAGCTGATTTCCTAATTGATTGTGATAGATCACCTTGGCTAAATCAGCAATACGCGATTCCAAGGTGCGTTTTTGGTCCTGTAAATAAAAGAAGCGGGCATCAGCCAAACGGGGGCGAATGACACGCTCATTCCCAGAAATAATCGACTCTGGCTGATCGGTCTGTATATTCGAGACAATCAGGAATCGATTACTGAGTTTGCCGTCCTGCTGAGTCAAGGCAAAGTATTTTTGATTAGTTTGCATCGTCAGAATTAAGCATTCTTGAGGAACTTCTAAAAACTCAGCATCAAATTCACAGGTATAGACCGCTGGATATTCCACCAAGGCAGTGACCTCATCCAAAAGAGCATCTGGCATTAAGACCCGCAGGCCATTCGCAGCCTTTTGTAACTCCGATTCAATCTGAGAGCGACGTTTTGTAAATGACGGGATCACCTTAGCAGCCTCGAGTTGGGACTCGTACTGCTGTGCATGATTAACAGTAATGAGACCAGATGATAAAAAACGATGCCCTTCGGTTTGGTTGCTTGCATCAATCCCCAAAGCATGAATCGCCAGTGTCTTCGATCCGTGAAGTGCGATGATGCGGTGTACGGGTCTCGCAAATTGGACTTCTTCAATGGCACCTGATTGCGCTTGAATCTGGTAATGCATCATCTTTGCGATTGGCAAATGATGAATGGCATCCACAAGAGCTTGTTGCAATGCCGACTCAAGACGCGCACCAGTAGCAATGGTATTTAAATAAAGCGCCTCACCTTTACCCTCACCACTGCGTTCCAGTTGATCGATTGGGGTATCGGGGTGACCCAAGCTCGCCAACTTTTTGGCAAGCGCTTGACTGGGCTTGCCATGCCCATCAAAGGCAATCGAAAGTGGCAACAGTTTCTCGCGCACCGGATAATCGGGCGCCTGATCTAAAACATCACCAATGAGAACCGCTAAACGTCTAGGACTGGAAAATGACTGGCATGTGCTATCCGTACTTAGCAATTGTGCTTTCTTTAAACTTGCGTAGATCGATTGCGAAAGGGATTCGCCTAAACGTTTAAGTGACTTTGGAGGAAGCTCTTCGGTAAACAGCTCGAGCAGCAGGGGGAGAGGGTTCATATGGAAATCGATACCTTAATGCACTTTACTTTGCAACATGGGAAAGCCCAGTTGTTCGCGAGATTCGTAATACGCTTGTGCGACCAAGCGCGATAGATTACGAATCCGACCAATATAGGCAGCACGCTCTGTGACCGAAATAGCCCCACGTGCATCAAGAAGATTAAATGTATGACCTGCTTTTAAAACCATCTCATAGGCTGGTAGTGCAAGCGATTGCTCCATTAGGCGCTTTGCTTCACTTTCGAAATGATTAAAGTTTGCGAACAGGAAGTCTGTATTAGAGTGCTCAAAGTTGTAGCGTGACTGTTCCACTTCATTTTGGTGATACACATCACCATAGGTCACACCTTCTGTCCAGACGAGATCAAATACATTGGAGCAGTTTTGCAAATACATCGCTAGGCGTTCAATGCCGTAGGTAATTTCACCCAACACGGGTTTGCAATCCAAGCCGCCTACTTGCTGAAAATACGTAAATTGAGTTACTTCCATCCCATTGAGCCAAACTTCCCAACCAAGACCCCATGCCCCTAAAGTCGGGTTCTCCCAGTCGTCTTCCACGAAACGAATATCGTTTTGCTGAAGATCAAGTCCTAAAGCCTTTAAGGAGCCTAGATATAAATCTAAGATGTTGGCAGGTGCTGGTTTTAAAACGACTTGATATTGGTAGTAGTGTTGCAAACGATTTGGGTTTTCACCATAACGACCGTCCTTGGGGCGTCGTGAAGGTTGAACATAGGCTGCTTTCCATGGTTCAGGACCAATGGCCCGCAAAAAAGTGGCCGTATGCGAGGTGCCGGCCCCAACTTCAAGATCGATGGGTTGTAACAGCGCACAACCTTGTTGGTCCCAATAATCTTGAAGTCTAAGAATGATTTGTTGAAACGTTAGCATACGACACAATGATTTTTAGATAAGACCTTGATTTTACTCGGCAAACCAAGGCCTCGTTAAAAAATCAGTTCGGTTACGTTCTACGCCAATAGCCAATCCCCAAGGCAAAAAGTACCCAGACCAAAATCGGCCAATTACCCCAGATTACATACGGCGTCTGACCCTCGAAGGCTTGCACGCGAACATCAAGTTCGCTTTGAATAAATTGCTCAAGACTTGCCAAGACTCGTCCGCGCTGATCAATCACAGCAGTAATTCCGGTATTGGTCGCACGCAAACTGGGTAGGCCAGTTTCGAGGGAGCGTAATTGGGAGAGACGCAGTTGCTGCATCGGAGCTTGCGATTGGCCAAACCAAGCCAAGTTAGTAACGTTTACTAATAGATTGATCGGTTCAGAACTATTACGAATTCGGGTGGCGATTTCGTTGCCAAAGATATCTTCATAGCAAATCGAGATTGCGGCGTACAGAGGACGATCTGGATGAGAGCGGGGCTGGATTGAAAATGGTGCTTGGGCAATGGATCCCCTTGCAAAGTCACTCATCGGCACTTTAAATGCATCGACAAACCATTGAAAGCCTGGGGGAATAAATTCACCAAAAGGAACTAAGTGATGTTTATCGTAGTGGTATATCGACTGTTCTTTA
>JBEDHB010000059.1:0-8132 GCA_041174325.1 Pseudomonadota bacterium | reverse complement strand
CCCTGGGTCGGCGTGTCGATCTTAAGTCAGGCGGCTATCTGATGATCGATCAAACCGAGTCGATGACCACCATTGATGTCAATACCGGAAGTTTTGTAGGAGCTCGTAATTTAGACGATACTGTATTTAAAACCAATCTAGAAGCCGCTCAAGCAATTGCCCGTCAATTACGCTTACGTAATCTTGGTGGCATCATCATTATTGATTTCATCGACATGACCCAGAGCGATCATCAAGAAGCGGTTCTCGGTGAGCTTAAGAAGAATTTAGCGCGTGATCATGTGCGCACGAATGCGAATGATTTCTCTTCTCTCGGACTCATTGAGATGACACGCAAACGTACGCGCGAGTCCTTGTCACATATTCTGTGTGAACCCTGCTCCTCCTGCAATGGCAAGGGTGAAATCAAAACACCGCAGACGATTTGCTACGAAATCTTGCGTGAGATTGTGCGTGAACACCGCCAATTTAATCCCAAAGAGTTCCGCATTGTTGCCTCACCCGATGTGATTGATTTATTTCTTGAGGAAGAAAATCAATTCTTAGCCATGCTCGGCGACTTTATTCAAAAGCCGATTCGGCTCCAGGCTGAAGCTGGTTTTCGGCAAGAACAATACGATATTGTCTTAAATTGATTCGCTTTCTTAGCTTGCTTCGCTAAACTGCAGGCGATGCAAACCCGCATACAGACCGTTTTTAGCAATTAGCTCCCGATGTGGGCCATATTCCACGATCTCACCATGGTCGAGTACTGCAATGTTATCAGCATGCTCAATGGTCGATAAACGATGTGCAATGACTAGAGTGGTTCTGCCAGCCATGAGCCGATCAAGCGCCTCTTGCACTTGCCGCTCAGACTCTGAATCGAGAGCGGAGGTTGCTTCATCCAAAATCAGGATTGGTGCATCTTTATAAATTGCGCGCGCAATCGCTAGGCGTTGTCGCTGACCACCGGATAAGCGATTACCATTATCTCCAATCAGGGTATCAATCCCATCGGGTAGCTCAGAAAGTAAATTGGATAAATTGGCTGCCTCTAGCGCTTCAATCACACGACCACGGTCAATGTCAACACCTGTACTCGAGCCGTACGCGACATTCGCTGCAATCGTGTCATTAAACAGAATGACATCTTGGCTAACAAAGGCGATTTGTTTACGCAAATCAGTTAAAACAATCTCCTCAATCGGAATTTGATCGAGCACAATCCGACCGGATTTTGGCTGATAAAAACGTGGTAACAAGTTAACCAACGTTGATTTTCCTCCACCTGACGGCCCCACAAAGGCAATCACCTCGCCAGGCTTAACTTTGAGATTGATATTGCGCAAGGCATCTTTTCGACCCTCCTCTTGGTTGTATGAGAAGGAAAGGTCTTCAAACGTAATTTCACCTTTAGCCTTCTCAAGCCGCTTGAGATTCGATGTTTGCGCTTTTTCTTCCTCAATCGGCTGATCAATTAACTGAAAGATCATCTCAGCGGCTGTGAGTCCCCGTTGCAATGGCTGATTAATGTCAGCCAAATGCTTGAGTGGCGACACAATTAACAGCATCGCAGTAATGAACGCCGCAAAACTTCCAACCGTGACGCCTTGGCTGGCTGATTGCATGATGGCAATCACAAGGACCACTGATAAAGCCATCGAGGCGACCAATTGCGTGATCGGCTGATTTAATCCCCCGGCAACCGCCGCCTTGAGCGTGAACTTACGCAATTGCTCGGCTTTCTCCATAAAGCGGCGCATCTCATAATCTTCACCGCCATGTACTTTCACAATCTTATGACCGGCTGCGGCCTCTTCAACTACATACGCTAACTCACTGGTCATACTCTGCTGTTGCCGATTCAGACTCCGCAAGCGCTTATTGATCTTACTCATCACATAGGCAATGATCGGAAAAATTACGAAGACCACTAAGGTTAAGCGCCAGTTCAGATATAACAAGTACCCCATCAAACCAATGACGGTCAGCAGATCACGCACAAGACTGATTAGCATACCGCCCATAATCGATAGAACATTATTGACCTCAAAGACCACCGCATTAATTAAGTTGGAGGCCGTGGTCTTTTGGTAATACTCGGTCTTAGCGCGCAAGAGTCTAGTGAACATTTGTTCGCGCAGCGTTAACAAAATATTACTAATGACCTTGGTTAGTAAATAGTTAGAAAGGAATTGAGCCCCGCTGCGCACAATGGCAAGCCCTACAAGAAAGACTGGAACCAACCATAGCTGATCGCTCATCTTCCCAGAAAAGCCATCATCCAAAAGGGGCTTCATCAAAGCAGGAATAGAGGTCTCTGAGGCGGCTACTAGAGCCATAGCCAATAAGGAGCCGACGATCAGGCGGGTATGGGGGCGTAAATAGCCAATTAGTCGATTTAGGGCTTGACGGTCTGAAGCGTTCATATAATGAATTATGCCCACCTTATCAGTCATACTCATCACTCGGAACGAGGAAGCTAATCTTGGGGATTGTTTGGCCTCCTTAGACGGGCTGGCTGATCAAATTGTAGTGGTAGACACTCAAAGTACTGATAAAACCCTTGAGATTGCCAAGGCCTATGGGGCACTAACAAGCTCCCCCGACGATTGGCCGGGATTTGGCCCCCAAAAGAACCGGGCCCTTGACTTAGCAAACTCCGATTGGGTTCTATCGCTCGACGCCGATGAGCGTCTCACCCCCGAACTGCGTGCGGAGATCAAAGCGGTACTCAACCAACCGCAAGCCAATTGCTATGCCATCCCACGCTTATCGTGGTACTGCGGACGCTTTATGCGTCATTCCGGCTGGACCCCCGACTATGTGGATCGCCTTTTTAAGCGAGGCACTGCGCGATTCTCTTCTGATTTGGTGCATGAACGTTTAATCCCACAGGGACAGGTTCTTAAACTAAAACATCAGATGCTTCATTACAGCTTCATGAACCCTAAGCAGGTCAGGGCAAAAATGGAGCGCTATTCCACCGACTCTGCTCAACAGGCATTTGCCAAGGGCAAAACCGGGAGTCCAATCAAAGCCATACTACATGGGGCCTGGTCATTTATTCGAACGTATTTCTTGCGGGCTGGATTTTTAGATGGCCCTCAAGGCTTTTCCTTAGCATGCTCCAATGCACAAGGTACGTATTATCGCTATATGAAGCTTTGGCGACTCCATCAAACAGCACGCTCTCAGGATCAAAAAGGCTAGGATCGTTATGTTCAAAATCTCGATCCTTCTTGCCACTTATAACTGGCCGCAAGCCTTGCGTTTTTGTCTCGAATCACTAGAACAGCAAACTGATCGAAACTTTGAAATCGTCATTGCTGACGATGGATCCAAGCCTGAGACCGCAGCACTGATCCGATCCATGATGGAGCGCACCAAGCACTCCATCCAACACTTGTGGCAAGAAGATCAGGGGTTTCGGAAAACGATTATTCTCAATCAAGCCATCCGAGCCGCCCAAGGCGAATACCTCATATTCTTGGATGGTGATTGCATTGTGCAGCCTGATTTTGTAAAACGGCACCGACAGCTTGCCAAGCCTCAAATGATGGTGACCGGCAGTCGCGTACTTCTCAGTGAATCATTAACCCAAAAAATCTTACGTTGGCCGCAGTGGAACTTCGCAGCCTTCAAAAGTAATTTAATCAGTCATCGCTTAAACGGTGGAATTAATAAATTTTGGCCAATTGTGCTGAAGTTAGGTCCTGGCGCATGGCGTATTTACAAAAAATTTGTATGGCGCCGTATTAAGGGTTGCAATATGGCCTGCTGGAAACAAGACGCGCTGGCAATTGGTGGTTTTGATGAGTCCATGACCGGCTGGGGTCACGAAGACGCTGATTTTGTCTTTCGTTTGCAACAGGCCGGGATTCAGCGGCAATCTGGCGCATGGTCAACCGAAGTGTTTCATCTGTTTCACCGAATCTCCGATCAATCGAAAGCAGCTGAGAATGCGAAGCGAGTCCGTGAAAAAATAATGGCAAAGGCTGGTATCAAGGTATGAACGATCCAAGCCGGGTTCTCTTCATTGCTACGCGACAAATTGGTGATGTACTAGTCACCACACCTCTAATCCAAGCTGCCCGCCGAATTTGGCCCAAGGCGCAATTTGATTTCTTGGGTTACCGCGGTAAGCTTGACATGCTAAAGGGCAATCCCGAAGTTCATGAGCTGATTGAAACCTCCGAGCATCCCAATCTATGGGAATACCTCAAACTCTTTAATCGTTTGTTCCAACGTTACGATCTAGCCATCATCACCCAACCGAGTGATCGAGCCTACTTTTTTGGCTCCCTCGCAGCGCTTCGCCGAGTTGGTGTGGTTGTGCAAGATACCCCAAAGAGCCGACAAAAAAGTGCATGGAAGCGTTCCATCTGCACGCATTGGGTTGCCGTTGATTACTTTGATCAGCATGTAATCGTTGAGAAACTTAAATTGCTCGAGCCCTTCTACCGCGCCAAGGGTCTCAACCTTTTTGCTAATCCAATCTCGGTTACCCCTCCCATCGGTCAAGCCCTAACCCCGGTGTTACAAAGCCAGCTGCGTCCACCGTATATCGTTTTGCATCCAGGGCCACTCAATGGCTATAAGCGCTGGCCTTTGGCGTATTGGGCTCAAGTGATTAAAGCGCTTGTCATCCTGAAATATCAAGTGGTCTTAAGTGCATCTCCTGCAGAGCAGGATCTTTCCCTCAACCGCGATATTCTTTCCTTGCTCGATCACGAGGTCACCCAATCGGTCATTGACAGCAAAGGACAGCTCAACCTACCCCAAGTCAAAACCTTGTTAGATGGAGCGGCTTTATATATCGGTGTCGATACATCGGTGACACACTTAGCCGCAGCCTGCGAAATCCGAACCATTGCTTTATTTGGACCAACACCACCCACCAATTTTGGGCCGTGGCCCAATGGCTTCATTGGAGAGCGTCCTTATCAACTGCGGGATCGAACCCAAATCGTAGGCAAGGTATGCATTTTGCAAGGTCCGGGTGATTGTGTTCCCTGCCGAAAAGCAGGCTGCTTTGATACGGCCAATAGCAAAAGTGAATGCCTTGACCTGCTAGAGCCCAGTCAAGTATTAGAGGCTACTGAAAGAATGCTGAGTCGAAGTGCTGGATCGTCTTAACGGCGCTTGACGTAGAACACCATCGTATCGCCTTCATTATCCGTGGCGATGAGTTCGTTACCAGTTTGTTTGCAAAAGGCAGGAATGTCATGGGTCGCGCCCGAATCAGTGGCCTTGAGTTTTAGGACCTCACCGGTTTGCATTTCTGCGAGAGTTTTCTTGGTGCGCAAAATAGGCAAAGGACAGTTCATGCCAATGGCATCCACTTCACGATGAACCACAATCGAGCTTACTTCACTCATTTCATTCTCCTATTTAGTCCCATTTTAGCGACGAATCGCTAAATCCGCTCGGCAACCCACGCATCAACAGCTGCGAGCGCTTTACTTAAACCACTTGGATCGCTACCACCAGCCATGGCCATTTCAGGCTTACCGCCACCCTTACCGCCCACTTGCTGGGCTACAAAATTAACTAATTCACCGGCCTTGATCCGATTGGTTGCATCACTGGTCACTCCGGCAATGAGACTTACCTTGCCATCTTGAACCGCTGCCAAAACAATCGCCGCTGACTTTAATTTGGCTTTCAGGGTATCCATCGTGTCTCGCAACACCTTGGCATCGGCTGAATCCAATTGGGCAGCCAAGACTTTGATGCCTTGTAAATCCTTTGCCTGATTAATCAAATCATCGCCTTGGCTAGCCGCTAATTTAGCGTTCACGCGCTCGAGCTCACGCTCTAGATGCTTGAGTTGATCTTGAAGTTGACCGACGCGTTGAGGCAAATCATGAGGGGCCGTCTTTAATAACTGCGCTGCCTCTTGCATCTTCGCCTCAATACCATGAACAAAATCCATCACATTTGTACCGGTCACCGCTTCAACCCGGCGAATGCCAGCAGCCACCCCACCCTCAGAGACAATCTTGAAGCTACCAATGTCACCAGTTCTCTTCACATGGGTTCCACCGCATAACTCTTTGGATGAACCAATTTCCAGCACACGTACACGGTCACCATACTTTTCACCAAAGAGCATCATCGCTCCGGTCTTTTGTGCGTCCTCAAGAGCCATCACATTGGCTGCGGTTGCACTGTTGGTCAAAATCTCATGATTGACCATCTGCTCAATGCGAGTAATTTCCGGCTTCGTTAAGGGTGCAGTGTGGGTGAAATCAAAACGGGTCTTATCCGCATCGACTAAAGAGCCTTTTTGTTGCACATGGTTACCAAGAACTTCGCGTAGCGCTTTATGCAGTAAGTGGGTCGCACTGTGATTGCGCATCGTCTTCGCGCGCAAGTTGGTGTCAACACGTGCCTGAACCACATCCCCAATGTTTAGTTCGCCCTCTTGCAGCTCGCCTTGGTGTCCAAAGACATCGGCCTGAATCTTAAACGTATCTGCAACAATGAATTGCGATTGCTCGGTTCGTAACTCGCCACGATCCCCCACTTGGCCACCAGACTCGGCGTAAAACGGGGTGCGATTAAGAACCACGACTGCACTTTCACCAGGCCGAATCGAATCAACTGGACTACCATCACGATACAGAGCAGTTACCCGAGCATCTTCAATTAATACTTGTTCATATCCCAGGAACTGAGTGGGCTCACCTCGGTAATCTAAACCCTGTGCCATCTTAAATTTACCCGCGGCGCGCGCCTGATCGCGCTGGCGCTGCATGGCCGCCTCAAAGCCAGCCGAATCCACACTCATACCGCGCTCACGACAGACATCGGCCGTGAGATCGAGGGGGAACCCAAACGTATCATGCAGACGGAACGCAGTTTCTCCATCCAAGACCGCTTGGTTATTTTGAAGCGCAGATTCTAGGATCTCCATACCATTCGCAATGGTCTGGAAAAAACGTTCCTCTTCTTGTTTTAGTACATCCATGACTCGCGCTTGCGCTTGGCGTAACTCTGGATAGGCATCGCCCATTTCAGCTACGAGGGCAGGTACTAACTGGTGAAAGAAAGCTTGCCTTGCGCCTAATTTATACCCATGACGGATGGCCCGTCTTGCAATACGTCGCAATACATAACCACGCCCTGCATTTCCAGGAATCACTCCATCAACGATGATAAAACTGCAAGCACGGATGTGATCCGCAATCACCTTCAGTGATGGACTTTCTAGATCACAATCATTAGCCCCAGCGCGATCAACAGCATCTTTTGCTGCTTGCAGAAGGTGGACGAATAAATCGATTTCATAATTGGAGTGAACGTGTTGCAAAACGGCAGCAATTCGCTCCAAACCCATGCCCGTATCCACACTAGGCTTTGGCAAGGGATGCATTTCACCGGCTTCATCGCGGTTAAATTGCATGAAAACGTTATTCCAAATCTCAATGAAACGATCACCATCCTCATCGGGGCTACCCGGAGGCCCGCCAGCAATTTCTGGGCCATGGTCATAAAAGATTTCGGTACACGGTCCACATGGTCCGGTGTCGCCCATCATCCAAAAATTATCCGATGCATAAGGCGCGCCCTTGTTGTCACCGATGCGCACAATTCGTTCCGCAGGTACGCCAATTTTTTTCGCCCAAATATCGTAGGCCTCTTTATCTTCGGCATAGACAGTGACCCATAATTTATCTTTGGGCAATTTAAATACCTGGGTTAGAAGCTCCCAGGCAAAGTGAATCGCATCCTCTTTGAAATAATCCCCAAATGAGAAATTACCAAGCATCTCAAAAAAGGTATGGTGTCTTGCGGTATAGCCAACGTTGTCCAAATCATTGTGTTTGCCGCCAGCCCGAATGCATTTCTGCGCGGTGGTTGCACGCTGATAAGGTCGCTTATCAAATCCTAAAAATACATCTTTAAATTGATTCATCCCAGCATTCGTAAATAGCAAGGTGGGGTCATCCCCTGGAACCACCGGGCTTGAGGCCACGATTTGGTGACCCTTGGAGGCAAAATAATGAAGGAAGGCTTGGCGAATTTCGGAGACTTTCATCCGCAGAATTATCGCATTGGCACAGAATTAGGGCAAACCCTTAAATATGCCCATGCTCATTCCCTTACAATCACAAATCAACTAAAAATAGCCCTTTACGAAA
>JBEDHB010000058.1:0-8169 GCA_041174325.1 Pseudomonadota bacterium | reverse complement strand
AAGAGCTTAAGTACAGCCCGACCTGCACGAAAGATGGCGTTGAGATCGAGTTATTTGCCAATATTGAGTTGCCAGAAGATGCCAAGCATGCCTTAGATTTAGGTGCGGTGGGCATTGGACTATTTCGGTCCGAGTTCTTGTTTATGAACCAAGAGCATGGTCTTCCGGATGAAGAGAAGCAATATCAGGAATACACGCGTGCGGTTGAGGCAATGTTTGGCTTGCCAGTCAATATTCGTACGATTGATATTGGCTCTGATAAGTCGGTGGCGGGAACCGAGACCGGAACCACCGGAACATCCCCACTTGGCCTACGTGCCATTCGTTGGTCTTTGTCTGAGCCTGAAATATTTTTAACCCAATTACGCGCAATTTTGCGTGCATCGGCGCATGGCCAAGTTCGACTGTTATTGCCGATGCTAGCGCATGCACAGGAGATTCATGAAAGTTTGCGCTTAATTCAAAAGGCTAAGCAGCAATTGCAAGAGCGAGGCAAGGCATTTAATCCCGATATTCAGGTGGGGGCAATGATTGAAATTCCTGCTGCCGCCTTAATGATGCCTCTCTTTGTCAAACATTTTGATTATCTATCGATTGGTACGAATGATTTGATTCAGTACACCTTGGCGATTGACCGCGCTGATCATGCAGTCGCTCACTTATACGACCCATTAAATCCAGCAGTGCTCAATTTAATTGCAGGAATTATTCGAGAGGCAAACCGAGCCAACGTCCCGATTGCAGTATGCGGCGAGATGGCGGGCGACCCTGCCTTGACAAAGCTATTGCTGGCGATGGGCTTGACTGATTTCTCGATGCACTTTAGCCAACTCTTATTGGTCAAACGAGAGATCATGCAAGCCGATACCCGTAAGTTGAAGATGCATATTGATGAGCTACTAGCGGCTTATGAGCCGGTTGAGCAAAACGTTCTATTCAATCGCCTAAATTCAATTCATTAGTGCGCGCCTGATCCACACACTGAACAGGCGTGATGGCGTGCGAGTTTAATTTCATCCACCTGGGTTGTGTGGGCATTCCAGATCAGTAGACGCCCGAGCAATGGTTCCCCAAAACCAATGATGACTTGCAGTGTCTGTGCCGCCTGAATACTTCCAATAATGCCCACCAGAGGCGCAAACACCCCCATGCTGGCACAGTTGGTTTCAACATAACTAGGGTCTGGTGGGAAGACGCAGGCATAGCATGGTGAGTTTGGATCACGAAAATCAAATACACTCACTTGACCATCAAAGCGCAGTGCGGCGCCTGAGACCAATACTTTCCCATGGGCTACGCATACCCGATTAATCAAATGTCGGGTCGAAAAGTTATCGGTACAGTCGACCACTACATCAACATCACCAATCAGCTCTTTGAGTAAGGGTTCATCAACTCTCTTTTCAAGTACCTCAACCTGACACGCGGGATTTAAGCTCTTGAGAAAACGCTCGCCCGAGGCTACTTTGCTCATGCCAATGCTAGTTACTTGATGCATGATTTGACGCTGAAGATTGGTGAGTTCGACGTGATCATGGTCGATTAGGGTAATTTTTCCAACGCCAGCTGCAGCTAGATAAGGAGCGCACGCGGAGCCCAAACCACCAGCACCAATCACGAGTACGTGGGAACCTAATAGCCGCTCTTGTCCTGCAATGTCAATTTCATCGAGCAAAAGATGGCGCGAATAGCGAAGAAGTTGCTCGTCATTCATGAGCAACTCAATTATTCGAGTTTAGAAGCCGAGCGCTTGACAGTTTGACCGTTCAGGAAGGCAATGGCTTGTTGCAGCATGAAGTCATCATTGCTACCAAACTCAGGTGGACGACGATTCTTTTCTTTCTCGCGCTCCTCCGGGGTTTTCTTTGCATTGCGCTCTTCAATCAATTGCAACTCTTGGAGACGACGTTTCTCACGATCTTTAATCAATGCCTCTTCCGACGATTGTTTGTTGCGCAAGTGTTTCTCACTATCAATTTCTCGCGTTATTAATACATCTTCGGGGTCGCCGTCTTTATTCTGATCCACCGGAATATCGGGTTTAATCCCAAATGCTTGAATGGAGCGACCATTGGGCGTGTAGTAATAAGCCGTGGTGATTTTGAGTGCAGAGTCACTACTGAGTGGCCGAACGGTTTGAACAGATCCCTTGCCAAAAGTGGTTTTTCCAAGAATGGTGGCACGCTTGTAATCTTGCAGTGCGCCTGCAACGATTTCAGAAGCGGATGCGGAGTATGCATTGACGAGCACCACCATCGGGATTTTTTTAAAGAGTGGAGGCACCTCATCAAGCGGGTCATTCGATTCGCTCAATTTATACATGGCAGGCACCGCATTAAATATCTGCCGCGAGTCAGGCGCTTGGCCTTTCGTTGAAACAATGACTGCGCCTGGGGGCAAGAAAGCAGCTGCAACACCAACCGCACCTTGCAGCAGGCCACCACCGTTATTGCGCAGATCCAATACCAGCCCTTTTAGACTTGGATCTTTGGCGGCAAGCTCTGCTAATTTCTTAGCAAGATCTGGAACGGTACGTTCTTGAAAGCTCGTAATACGGACCCATGCAATATTGTTATCCACAATTTTTGCTCGAATCGATTGCACTTTAATTTCAGCGCGCGTGATGGTGACCGGAAAAGTGCGCTCTTCACTTTTTCTGAAAATAGTTAAAGTAATTTTTGTACCCGGTGTACCGCGCATGGTACGCACTGCTTTATCAAGCGACATACCGCGCACCGGTTTATCGTCTAAGCGGGTAATTAGATCGCCTGCTTGAAGACCGGCTTTGGCAGCAGGTGAGCCTTCGATAGGATTAAGAACTTTTACCAAACCATCTTCGGAGGTAATTTCAATACCGAGGCCAGCAAATTTACCAGCGGTTTGCTCTTGCATTTCTGCAAAGTCTTTTTTATCCAGATAGGCGGAGTGCGGATCAAGGCTACTCACCATTCCCTTGACTGCATCAGTGAGTAGCTGTTTGTCATCAATTGGTTCCACATACTCGCGCTTGATTTGCCCAAAAACATTGGAGAGTGTGCGTAACTCATCAAGCGGCAAGGTGCTTGTACCCTGCTGCGCGGTCGCGGAGAACTGGATGGTTGCCGCAATTCCGGCAATCAGGCCAATACTAACTAAGACGATATTTCTAAATAACTGACGCATTTCGCTATTTTGCCTCTAAATAGAAATGTTGTATTGGGCAAAGCGCATCGTCCAGTTCATAAATGAGGGGATTGCCGTTAGGCACATTGACTTCCATGATCGCCTCATCCGATACCTGATCAATGTGCTTCATCAGGGCGCGGATGCTATTGCCATGGGCGACCAAAATGACCCGTTTTCCAAGCTTAAGAGCTGGAGCGATCGACTCATTCCAGAGGGGTAAAACCCGACTTACGGTGTCTTTAAGGCACTCCCCATGGGGAATATCCTCATGGTTAAGCTTTGCGTAACGGGGATCTCTGGCTAGTTGAGCGCGCTCCTCAGGGCTTAAGGGGGGTGGTGCAATCGCATAGGAGCGCCGCCAAATATGCACTTGTTCATCCCCAAATTTGGCAGCAGTCTCTGCCTTATTGAGCCCAGTCAGGGCGCCATAGTGCCGTTCGTTTAATCGCCAGCTGTGGACAACGGGAACCCACATTAGATCCATCGCGTCTTGGATATTCCATAGGGTTCGGATGGCGCGTTTTAGAACCGAGGTATAGGCAATATCAAAGTCATAACCAGCCGCCCTCAATAGTTGACCGGCGCGTTGGGATTGATCCACACCCGTTGGGGTAAGGTCAATATCTGCCCATCCAGTAAACCGATTTTCAAGATTCCAGGCGGATTGTCCGTGGCGAACTAGGATGAGTTGTTTCATAGATGCATTCTATAATCTGGCAATGGACTTCTTAGCTCAAACCGACAACCTCGTATTGGCCGCCTTAATGATCATTTCGGGCACGGCTTTATTCATGCCAACATTATCAACCCTAATTAGTGGCAAGGGCCTAACCCCTACCGATGCCACAATTTGGATTAACCGTCGCAAGGCCAATGTGATCGATTTGCGGACCGAGGAAGATTTTAAATTAGGCCATTTACCAAATGCTAAAAATATTGCCTTGGAGAGCTTGGGGGCCAGCCTGAAATCCATGAAAATCGACCAAAAATATCCAGTAGTTGTAATTGGACGGGGTCCAGCTCACTCTCAAAAAGCGGCTAAAGAACTTAGAAATCTAGGATATACCGAGGTGGGTGTCTTAGATGGTGGTATTGGCGCTTGGCAAAGCTCTGGGTTGCCACTTGTTAAATCCTAATGGGGAAGCAATGCCAGACGTTTTGATGTATAGCACTCGAGTTTGCCCTTATTGTGTGATGGCAGAAAAACTTTTGCAAAAAAAAGGCGTTCTGAATCTACAAAAAATATTGATTGATGTCGACCCAGCAAAGCGAGAAGAAATGATGACACGCACGGGTCGTCGAACCGTTCCACAAATTTACATTGGCGATCGTCATATTGGCGGATACGATGATCTAGCAGCATTGGATCGTGCAGGCGGCCTTGATCCGCTACTAGCCTAACCGTTTCTAATCGGAAAGAGAGTTTGTATGAGTGAGGCTGCAACGAATTCAGCAACGGGTTCAAATGAACCTTCGTTTGTGATCCAACGTGTTTATTTAAAAGATTTATCACTTGAACAACCCAATGCCCCTAGTATTTTGTTGGTAGCTAGTGAGCCACAGATTCAGGTGGAGTTGGATATTGCGGTTGATCGTTTAAGTGATGAGCTGTTTGAGGTTGCTCTCTTGAGCACAGTCACTGCCCGCGTCGAAGGCAAAGTCATGTTCTTGGTCGAGGCTAAGCAAGCTGGTATTTTTGAGTTTAAAAATATTCCCGTTGAGCAAATTGATCCAATGCTTGGTATCACTTGTCCAACCATCATCTTTCCTTATTTGCGTTCGAACGTTGCCGACATTATTAGTCGCGCTGGCTTTCAGCCCATCCATCTTGCTGATATCAACTTTCATGGCATGTATGAGCATCGTTTGGCCCAAGCGCAAGCAGCCCAAGGTGCCCAAGCCAGCAATGGTGATGCAGAGAGCAAGATTATTTTGCCCAACTAATGAATATCTCGGTCCTAGGGGCAGGAGCATGGGGCACGGCCATTGCTATATCCGCTGCTAGTCACCATCGGGTTTGCTTATGGGCGCGCAACCCAAATGCAGTCGATGCCATGCGCAGGGACCATGAAAATAAGCAGTATTTACCAGCAATTGCCCTACCCAATCCATTATTCATTGAGTCCGATTTTGAGAAAGCCATTGGCCGATTGGGAACCGACGACCTATTAGTGATTGCTACCCCAATGGCTGGGTTGGCGAGTACGGTAGCCGATGTTTTTAAAACGGCGCAACACCCCTTTAATATTTTGTGGCTTTGCAAAGGATTAGAGCCCAAATCCTCCCTACTGCCGCATCAAGTCGTTTGGCGCGAACAAGAGCGATACGCTACTCATGCCCATGCAGTTGGTGTTTTATCAGGCCCTAGCTTTGCGCGTGAAGTTGGCGAGGGCTTACCCTGTGCTCTCACAGTTGCAAGTACTCAGCCTGAATTTTGTCAGCGCGTACAAACTGCATTTCACCACGGAAATATTCGGGTGTATGCAAGCGATGATCTGATTGGCGTCGAGCTTGGTGGCGCAGTAAAAAATGTATTAGCGATAGCCGCTGGAATTGGTGATGGCTTGGGATTGGGTATGAATGCCCGCGCTGCTTTACTAACTCGTGGATTGGCTGAAATGATGCGTTTGGTTAAAGCGGTTGGCGGAAAGAGCGAGACCTGCATGGGCCTCACTGGCTTGGGTGATCTTATTTTGACCGCAACCGGTGATTTATCGCGTAACCGTCGCGTGGGTTTATCGCTTGCCGCCGGGGAACCTTTGGACCGGGTGTTAGCAGCACTTGGTCATGTGGCTGAGGGTGTCTTGTGCGCTCAAGCCGTGAGTGATTTGGCTAAACAGCATCAGGTCGAGATGCCAATTTGCACAACGGTCAGTCATGTGTTGGATGGGCAGCTCAGTCCCGAGGAAGGTGTTCGGACCTTAATGGGCCGCGAGCCCAAATCTGAAACTTAGGCCCCGCCCTGAAATTGGTGTTGGCGCCACGCCTCATAAACCACGACTGCCACTGAGTTTGAAAGATTTAAGCTGCGACTATTAGCAAGCATTGCCAGCCGCAGGTGATTCTCACGTGAAATACTAGCGCGCACCTGATCACTGATTCCTTTAGTCTCTGATCCAAATACAAAGTAATCGTTTGAGTGAAATTCCGTATGAAGTAATGAGCGCTGACCTTTGGTAGTGAGCGCAAAGACGCGCTGAAGATCGGCTTTTGTGGTTGTTAAAAAATCGGACCAGTTCTCATAGAGTTTGAGATTGGCAAACTCATGGTAGTCCAGGCCTGCCCGCTTTAATTTGGCGTGCTCAAGAGGAAAGCCAAGCGGTTTAATGAGATGCAATTGCGCACCAGTATTGGCGCACAAACGGATGATATTTCCGGTATTGGGCGGGATTTCAGGTTCAAATAAAACGACATTAAACATAGCAGCATCATATTGCACCTAAGTTTCCCAAGGTGGCGTACGAAGTATGGCCCACGCGCTTACCCGCTTTGCCCCAGACTGTTTGAGCGTTGCTGCTAAAGAGTGGATGGTTGAGCCAGTGGTCATCACATCATCAACAATGAGGATATGTTGGTCCCGAATCATTGAATCCGCGCCCCTTTTCAATAGAAAGCGGCCTGGCATCGACGCGGTTCTCTCAGCACGATTAAGGCTTGCCTGAGCAGTATGTGTTGCTTGGCAAATGATTAAGTTTGGAATGCGTCTGATGGATTTTGGAAGATCAAATCGTTTAGCGATTTCCCATGCTTGATTAAAGCCGCGTGCTGCTAATTTTGTTGGACTGAGCGGAACTGGAATTAAAACATCCGCAACACATGTTTTGAGAGCATGTTGATGAAATTCATTCCACAATAGGGCAAAGCCACTAGCGCATGCTAACCTCTTTTGGTACTTTAGAAGGCGAAGCGGTTGACGTAATGGCTCCTGATAGAAGTCGAGATAAGTCACGCGATCAAAGGCCGGCTTTGCCTGTTCACATTGGGTACAGACTGATTGATATGGTCTGATGGGTAATGCACAAATGAGGCACGATGGACCAAATTGCAGACGGTTATGAGCAATGCGATCGCGACATGAATAACAAACAATTTCAGCCTGTGGTTGCTCGCACACCATGCACAGTGTCGGAATTAAATATTGGGTTGCGGTGCGAAGCCAGCTCATCGGGGCGCTGAGTATACTGATTCGATGACCACTTCTCTTTCATGGCTTCGTGCAGAAATTCAAGAGCGGATACTTGATAAGTTAGAGCCGATCAAGTTATTGCCGAAACGAATTCTGCTCGAACCCGATTTTTCTGGGTTAAGGCGTCGGGTATTGATGAAGCGTTTTCCCGGTGCGCAAATTGACGTCATCCTTGACCCTCAAATTCGGGGAACTATTCCGTTTGGGATCAAACTTAAACAGGCGCTTAGTCGTACCTTACTGAACTCAGGCCGATTATTGGATCGGGGAATTCCAGCCAATGCGTCGTATGACTTAATCCTCAGTAATTTATGTCTGCAAAATCTCAGTAACCCGAGTGTCTGGATGGCGAGTTGTTATCAGCACCTGACGGAAGGTGGCCTGATTTCGTTTGCCTATTTGGGCCCTGATACGGGTAAGGAACTGCGGGATGCGAACTTAGAGGGGAGTCAGATACAAGCTCTACCCGGCTCCCTCGATATGCACGATATTGGGGATGCCTTAGTTCAAAACCGCTATTCAGACCCTGTGATGGATATGGAATATCTTTATTTGGAGTATGAGACCGGGCGCGCGCTTTATGAGGATGGTTTAGCCCTAGGACTCATCTCACCAGGTGCACAACTTAATCAGATTAAGGTTCCGAGCCCCTTAAAACTAACTTTGGAAATCGTTTATGGGCACGCTTGGGTTTTAGACAAAAATCTAAGCACTGGAGATGCTAAATCCGCATATATACGCGTAGACGCAATTAAACGTAAATAGTTCCGATGCTCATTTATAAGTAAGTACTTACATTTAATTATCTATATATAGGG
>JBEDHB010000057.1:0-8381 GCA_041174325.1 Pseudomonadota bacterium | reverse complement strand
GAACTCATCAATTTCTTTTTCATAATGCATCTTCAGTTTTTCGCTGAGCTGATGGTCGCCGAATAACTGGTTCTGAATAAAGCGCATCCGATCCACATTACGTGCCAGCCTGGCTGTGATCGCTTGAACCAAGGTGGCGACAGCCGTTAGGAGAAAGACAGGCGCTAAGGCCAACTGAATATTGGCTTGAATAGCATCGATTGAAAGGTTCATAATTTTTTCTCTGTAACGATCAATTAGACCAAGCGACAAGACCGGTGTACGAGGTCACCAAAACCAATACGCCAAAAATAATACGATACCAAGCAAACGGGATAAAGTTGTGATGCGCAACATAATGAATCAGCCAACGAACACAAATAAATGCGGAGATAAACGCTGCGATAAAACCGACCAAAAGGATGGGTGCAAACTCAGCAAAACCAAATTCTTTGGATGAGTTTGCAATCTTGAGTAACTCATACGCAGTTGCACCTCCAATCACTGGTATTGCTAAGAAAAAAGAGAATTCCGTTGCAACGGCTCGTGGCAAGCCAAATAACATACCACCAATAATCGTGGCTCCTGAGCGTGAGGTGCCTGGTATCAAAGCAGCGCATTGGGCAAGTCCCACTTTCAGGGCATCAAGCGCAGTTAACTGATCAATGCTATCGATTTTCTTCATGGTCGATGCTTTGGTTTGACGGTACTCTGCCCAGAAAATCACAAAGGCACCCACGATAAAAGCGCTTGCCACAGGCACCGGCGAAAATAAATGCGCTTTGATCAATTTGCCAAAAATCAGTCCAAGCCCCATCGCCGGGATACAGGCAATCACCACATGCATAACAAACTTTTGCGATTGCTTACTAGTAAAGAAGGTATTGACCACCCTCAATAAGCGCTCGCGGTACTCCCAACAAACAGCCAAAATAGCACCGAACTGAATAATGATTTCAAAGGCCTTACCCCGCTCATCATTAAAATGTAAGAGATCCCCTACCAAGATTAGATGCCCAGTGCTGGATATAGGCAAAAACTCGGTTAAGCCCTCAACAATACCCAAAATGAGGGCCTTGAATAAAAGTAATGGATCCATAAGTATCAATACTAAAGCCTTGAACCCCCAAACTCATCGATTCGTCGTTTGGGCTTAAACTTCGGTTCATGTATTTGATGAAACGGTTCCCGATTATTACCCTCATTGGACTGGCTGGATGGATGCTATCTAGCCAGGCGTTTTCTCAATCGAATCAGCAACCGCCCAGTAACCAAGGCTCAGTCACCGTAATACCAGCAAATAGTTCCTTACCCAAGACCTTAAGTCCTCAAGATCTTCTAAAGCTCGATGCTCCGCCACAAACTGCCATTCCGATCCCGCCAATTTCATCGAACTTAACGGACCCACAAAACCGTAAAGCGCTTGAGGGTCGCACTATGGATCTTCTAAGTCTTTACCAGGAGGCTGCATTTAACGATCCAGTCATCAACAGTGCGCGATTCAATTTAGCAGCCCGAAAAGAACTCTATTGGCAAGGCCTATCGGTCCTTTTACCTCAGGTCTCAGCTAACCCAACGGCAACGCGTTTTTTCCAGCACGGTGAAGGTAATAACCGAATCTTTGATCAACGCAGCTACACCCTCACACTGACCCAGCCAGTCTTTAACTTAGCGGGGGTGCAACTTTTTAAACAAGGTGATCTCAATAGCAAAATCTCTGACCTGCAGTTCTATCAGGCCCAACAGGATTTGGTCATTCGGGTATCACAAGCCTACTTTGATGTACTAACAGCGCAAGATAATGTTGAACTATTTAAGAGCAAAAAAGAGTTAATCCGTCAGCAACTTCAGGCTGCAAAAGCGAAGTTTGAAATCGGCTCTGCTACGATCGTCGACGCTAATGATGCTCAGGCGCGCTTTGATGTAGCGAATGCTCAAGAGATTGCTGCCCACGCAGACTTAGTCGTTAAACGCGGGGTCCTCGAACAACTAATTGGCCATCCCGTCAAGCACATTAAAGCGATGGCAAAGGATGTATCAATTGCTGGGGTGGTGGCTGATCCAAGAGCACGTAATAAAGATATCAAGGGGGTACCGATTGCAGAAAGTGTCAGCCCTAAGCTCCCTCCAGGCCAAGCGTTAGAGGACTGGATTACGCAATCCGAAAATGCTAACTATGGCGTGTTGGCTGGTCAACTGAGTGTGGAATTGGCTGAAAGTGTTTATAAAGCTTCTCTCGCCGCAAACTATCCAAGTATTAACTTTGTTGGCACGACGGGATTTAACCAATCGAATGGGTCCGCTCTAAATTTCAATCCCCTACCCACTCAAAATATCTATAACAATACCCTGGCTTTGCAAATGACTCTGCCCATCGTGTCCGGTGGTTTTAACATGTCAGTGATTCGGCAAAACGCAGCGCTCTTCGATAAGTCAAAGGCGGATTATGACAATCTTCGACGAACTGCTGCGCAGGCAACTCGACAGGCATTTACTGGATTTTATGGTGGCTTAGCTACAGTTAAGGCTCTAGAAATAGCTGAGAAATCATCAGCCACAGCAGTGGAATCGAGTAAATTGGGTTTCAACGTTGGCACCCTCATTAACATCGATGTCTTAATTGCTTTAGATACACTCTTTACCACGCGTGCCTCTCTCTACAAGGCACGCTATGACACGATCATGAACGCGCTACGCCTAAAAGCACAGGCCGCTAATCTGTCCGACGAGGATCTGGTTGCGATTAATGCCCTACTGCGTTAATCGTTTAGGATGAGATTAAACGCTCAATTCCGTTGAGCACATTCTCAATGCTCGGCGGTTGACCAATGTCGCCTAAATTAATAACTTGATTAGACCAATAACCCTCTGTTTTCCAAAGTGGGGAATCGCAATAGATTTCAATCGTGGGCCGACCCAATACTGCGGCCAAATGAGTTAAGCCCGTATCCACACCGATTGTTAATCGGGCATGACTAATAATCTCAAAGTACTGCATGATGGAATAAAGTGGGGGCACCATAGCATCACAATCACCGCCACCAATCCCTTCAACAATCTGTTGGCTGATTTGTTTCTCATGAGGGCTCCCCCATGGAAATACCGGGTGCAAGCCCCGCTCCAGTAAAAATTTTCCAACCGCAATCCAGCCTTGGATATCCCACTGCTTCGCAGCACGGGCACTCGCATGAAAACATAAAACATAGGGGGATTTTAGAGCCTGTGCGATTTCAGGCTTTAGGTTATTATTTGCAAGTTCTTGCACAAAGGACTCTGGGTAGAACTGAGGAATCGATGCGCGTGTGATTGGGACAATATCTAAAGCAGAGCTCAGAAGATATCGTGAGCGATCAACTGCATGGCACTGTCTGGGCACGGTAACCGAGTCGGAGTAAAACATCCTGGCTAAAGGCTCATAACCCGAATATTCGGTCGCATTCGCAAGCCCAGTAATTTGCCCCGTTTGCCTACGATGAGCGAACTTAGCGACCACTGCCGACTTCATTAATCCTTGCGAATCAATAATCACGTCGTATTGATCTTCCTGTAAAGCATGAATAAATTGCCTCAGTTCTTGCCAGTGCCTTATGCTCAAAATATTCTTTTTCCAACGCCGCAAACTAATTGGAATAATCCGGTCAATCCCTTTAAAACTATTAGTTGATTGAAGGGGCTTTAAAAGATCGACATACGCCTCCTCGACTACCCAATCAACTGTGGCATTTGGATAATGCTGCCGAATATCCCAAACAATGGGCAGGTTATGAAGCACATCCCCCAATGAGGAAAGTTTGACCAGTAAAAAATGGAGGGATTGCGCTTGCTGCATTTAAAACTTGGGCGCCTGATCCCAAAGAAGGCCTGCTGAGTCTTTTGCATTAAGTTGCGGCGCACCGCCAATTTGATCAATTGGCCACTCAATAGCAAGGGTTGGATCATTCCAAAATAAACACCGCTCACTGCTTGGATCGTAATAGTCGGTTGTTTTGTACAAAAACTCAGCATATTCAGATAAAACTAGAAAGCCATGAGCAAAGCCGGGTGGAATCCAAAGCTGCAGATGGTTATCGGCGCTAAGCTCAAGACCAAACGATTGACCAAAGGTGGGAGATGATTGTCGCAAATCAACTGCGACATCAAAGACTGCGCCGCGGCTTACCCGCACTAATTTGCCCTGGACATGCTGGGTTTGATAATGAAGGCCTCGCAAAATGCCTTGCTTTGAAAGCGAGTGGTTATCCTGTACAAAAGGAGTAGGAATACCCGTTGCGGTTAAGAACTCCTGCTGATTATAAGACTCATAAAACCACCCTCGCTCATCACCAAAGACCTTTGGCTCAATCACCAATACATCTTGTAGGGGCGTTTTTTTGGTCGTTAGCTTAAGTGGTGAGGTCATCGCTCTTAATGGGACTCTGCCAATATTTTTCGCAAGTACTGACCATAGCTATTTTTACTCAGTTGTGCGGCAATTCGTTCTACGTCTGCTGCGCTAATCCAATCATTGCGGTATGCAATTTCTTCAGGACAAGCAACCATTAAGCCTTGACGCTTTTGCAGCGTAGCAATAAAGCCTGCAGCATCCAATAGAGAGTCGTGGGTGCCAGTATCTAGCCAGGCATAGCCACGGCCCATGATTTCGACTTCAAGTTGATTTTGATTCAAATAGACCCGATTCACATCCGTGATCTCAAGTTCACCTCTGGCGCTTGGTTTAATTGATGCAGCCATATCACACACTTGTTCATCATAGAAATAAAGGCCCGTCACCGCATAATTACTTTTAGGTTGCTTGGGCTTTTCTTCAATGGAAAGTGCGCGGCGCTGGTCATTGAATTCCACTACACCATAACGCTCGGGATCATGTACGTGATAGGCAAAAACCGTTGCGCCATGATCCTGTTCAGATGCTCGATGGAGCTGGTTAACCAGCTCATGACCATAAAAAATATTATCGCCGAGTACCAGCGTACTGGGCTGGTGATTGATAAATGATTTTCCCAAGATGAATGCTTGCGCTAATCCATCTGGTGATGGCTGAATCACGTATTGAAATTGCACACCCCACTGACTTCCATCGCCCAAAAGCTCCTGAAAACGGGGGATATCGTGTGGAGTAGAAATAATCAAAATCTCCCGAATACCCGAGAGCATCAAAGTCGTTAAGGGGTAGTAAATCATGGGCTTGTCGTAGACCGGCATCAGCTGCTTTGACACTGCTTGGGTCACTGGGTACAGGCGGGTACCTGAGCCCCCAGCAAGAATAATGCCCTTTCGTTGAATACTCATAAATCAGCCCTTTGCATCGAATATGTGCATCTTAAACCATGCACCGGATTGCTTACGGTTAAAGTAGGCCCTGCGACTTTAAATTTAAAAGGTATGACTCCACGCTTATTTTCCAATCTTGGGCGAGTAGATTTTGGCAACTTGGTAAGGCATCAGCTAGCTTACGCGTAGATAACTGAGAGTTCATCGGTCGTTTTGCGGGTAGCGGGTAATCACTTGCCGGAATCGGATGAATCTGGTCCACATCCAGTGCAAACTGTGCACCTAGTGATTGAGCATGCTCGATGACAAACCGTGCAAGCTCATACCAACTGGTGCGACCTGCTGGAACAGCATGATAAACACCGGATACCCATTGAGACTCTTGAAGGACGGCGATAGTAAGCTCTGCCAGCCAATCCGTAGAGGTTGGCACACCAAACTGATCGGCAACGATATTGAGCGTGCTCCTCTCCTTAGCTAATCGCAAGATCGTACGTATAAAATTTGCCCCATCACCATATACCCAACTCGTTCTGAGGATGGAATATTGACCCCTTGCTTTGCCTAATGGCATTGGCTGGGAGGCAAATGCCTCAATTATTGCCAACTCACCAGCATATTTACTCTGGCCGTATACGCTTAGAGGCATGCAAAGATCGCTCTCCACGTAAGGTGATGATTTCATCCCATCAAATACATAATCCGATGAAAAATGGATCAACTTTTTTTGATGGGCAGCGCAATACTCAGCCAACGCCTTCAAGGCTAATGCGTTTACAGTAAATGCAGTTTCCTTTTCCTTTTCCTCTTCCGCCTTATCAACTGCCGTGTAGGCAGCGGCATTGATAATGCAATCAGGGTTTATCTCGTGAAGGCATTCAAGGATTGCGCGACTATTCGATAAATCACATTCTTGCCGACCGATAAAAATGCTATCGCCATCACCCAGAGCCAACTGAAATGCCCGACCAAGCTGGCCATCTTTACCGAATACAAGATTTTTCATGGGGAATTTAGTTGTACTGCTTTGCAACCCAGTCACGGTAAGAGCCAGAAACAACACCCTCCACCCAATCTTGGTGATCTAAGTACCATTGCACTGTTTTTTGAATACCGGATTCAAAGGTCTCTTTTGGCCTCCAACCCAGTTCACTGGCGATCTTCGAAGCATTAATCGCATAGCGTCGATCATGCCCGGGGCGGTCCTTAACAAAAGTGATCTGCTCTAAATAGCTCTTCTGATCTGCCCGGGGTCGCAATTGATCCAAAATACGACAAATGGTCTCCACTACCGAAATATTCGTTTTTTCGTTATTGCCCCCAATGTTGTAGGTCTCGCCAAGGCGACCTCGCTCCAACACTACCCGAATTGCATCGCAATGATCTTCCACATATAACCAGTCGCGAATTTGCTTTCCGTCACCATACACTGGCAATGACTTACCCTTAAGTGCATTGTGGATGACTAGAGGGATGAGCTTTTCTGGAAACTGATATGGTCCATAGTTATTGGAGCAATTGGTTGTCAAAACAGGTAGGCCATAGGTATGAAACCAGGCGCGCACTAAATGATCAGACGCCGCCTTAGATGCCGCATACGGACTATTAGGCTCATAAGGATTGGTTTCGGCAAATGGTGGATCTGTTTGATCTAGGGTACCGTAAACCTCATCGGTTGAAACATGCAAGAAACGAAAGCTATTCTTTTGACCATCACCCAATTTTTCATAATAGGCTCGAACCGATTCAAGTAAATTAAAGGTACCCACAATATTGGTTTGAATAAAGTCCCCAGGCCCATGAATTGAACGATCCACATGGCTCTCCGCTGCAAAATTAATCACCGCTTCAGGCTGGTACTTTTCTAATATTTGAGCCACCAATGCTCGGTCGCCAATATCGCCTTGATAAAAGCGATAGTTTGGATCATCAGAAATCGATTGGAGGGTTTGTAGATTCCCAGCATAGGTTAGGCGATCAAGATTAACTAAATTGCCATTCTTCACAGCCATGGAACGAAGCACAAAATTGCCCCCAATAAATCCTGCGCCACCGGTTACTAAGATCACAATATGCCTTATTAAAAAGATTAATTTTAATCAAGAAAAAAGGTATCGAAACTTAAGACTTAAATATCGATAACGCATTTTTTTGGAAAACCGAATTTTCTTTGCGAGTAAATGAAAAAGGTGGATCTGCCCTTTGTCATATAAATAATTGGCTAAATCATAGGCATCTAATCCCTTAAGAAATGAGGTTGGCACCATACTCAAAAGCACCTTTAAATCCTGTGGTGATAAAACTCGCCCGAAATTGAATAGTCCATGAAATCCAAACGCTGGGTGCCATGCTGTGCGCTCAACCGCAAATTGTTCCGCAATCGCAACTGGGGCAAATTGAATGCTATATTTTTCTTCGAGCAATTGGTTATTCTCAGCGCAGATGTAGTAATCCTCAGGATGACCAATTCTCATTTCTGGATCCGATAAAGCGCTCAAAAGTCGAGCTGACCTTAATGAAAATCCTCCGTTACCGACTGGAGTTTCAGGATGGTGCGGCCAAACAGGACCAATATAGTCATAGCTTAGAAAATCATTACTCCAGAGATTGGGATTCGTGACAAATGAATCCCACTGAATCACTAAAACATAGGAGCCTGATACAAAATTTCTCAACTCAGTCATCATCCATTTTGAGTAATCCTTTACCGATCCAATTTTGGGCGCCTGGACATACTCAATCTCAGGCAAAGGATTCTTTACCAAAGATACATTAGTAACTAGTACCACATTCTTAAAATGAACCTGGGATAGACATTGTTTAATAGCCCACTCTGCAAGCAATGGCTCTCTGGTCTCAAAACAAAACAGAGTAATTTGGCTCAAATCCAGTCGACTCATGATTTAGTCGTAACATTCACTCTAATGAAATAGAATATTAATAATAATTTTGATTTTGAATATCAAAATTTGTAGTGCTCTACGAATAAATCGCCATGCTAAAGAAATCGCTGACTTTTTCTTGCCGCCATAATGCTTCCAAATTTGCCAGTTCGATTGGTAAACAACACCCATGTAATCTTTGGCTAATTTTGTTTCGGTGTAGCCAAGGACGCGATCAATCCACAACTG
>JBEDHB010000056.1:0-8402 GCA_041174325.1 Pseudomonadota bacterium | reverse complement strand
CCACCCCCAATAAAAATCGTATGAACTCGACGACCCCAGACATTGGGTAGCTCGGTTTGGAGATCGGCAACGAGCGCTTCAATATAACGGCTCTCGTTAAATCCGCCATCCTTGACCTGATGCGAATTAAAGTCGCAATAGGGGCACTTGCGCTCACACCACGGGAAGTGGATATAAAGCGAAAGGGGAGGAAGCGCAGTCAGTACGACACCAGAGTTAATCATGGGATTGCGAAAAAAACGGATCCTTCTCAAATTGCTCCATTAATAAGGTGAGCGCTTGCCCCCGATGGCTAATCGCATTCTTACGCTCTGGACTTAACTGTGCAGCGGTCATTTGCAATTGCGGTAAATAAAAATAGGGATCATAGCCAAAGCCCTGTTGACCGCGGGGCTCGTCGATGATTTGACCATCCCAGCGGGTTTCCACGATGATTGGATTGGGGTCATCTGCCTCTCGAACCACCACCAAAGCGCATACATAGTGCGCCTCGCGGTTTACCTGACCCACGAGTAAAGACAACAGTTTTTGGTTGTTATCAGAATCCGAACAGTGCTCACCGGCAAAGCGGGCTGAGCGAACACCGGGTGCACCGCCTAAGGCATCCACACATATGCCTGAGTCATCCGCAATAGCAGGTAGGCCACTAAGCTTGCTGGCATGCCGCGCCTTCGCTAGGGCGTTATCGATAAAGCGGTCAAAGGGCTCCTCTGCTGCACTAATCCCAAGTTGTCCCTGAGGAATGAGTTCGATTGCAAAGGGTTTAAACAGTTGCGAAAACTCTCTCAGCTTCCCAGCATTATTCGAAGCTAAGACCAAACGCCTACTCATGCGGCTAAGGCGTTTTTCTGGATGCGTGTTAATTCCTCAATACCTGCTTGGGCAAGATTTAATAATGCCTCGAGCTCGGAGCGCGAGAATGGGGCGCCTTCAGCGGTTCCTTGCACTTCAATCATGCCGCCACGACCGGTCATCACTATGTTCATATCGGTATCGCAGTCTGAGTCCTCTGCATAATCGAGGTCGAGGACTGGAACGCCTTGATAAATGCCAACGGAGATTGCTGCAACACTATCGATGATCGGGTCAGAGGTGATCATCTTCTGATTTAGCAAATGATTGACCGCATCGCGCGCAGCAACATAAGCGCCTGTAATCGCTGCAGTGCGCGTTCCGCCATCTGCTTGCAACACATCACAATCGAGATGAATGGTGCGCTCACCGAGTCGTTTGAGATCAAAGACACTGCGCATCGCTCGACCAATGAGTCGCTGAATCTCTTGAGTACGACCACTTTGCTTGCCTCGGGCAGCTTCACGATCTGAGCGAGTGTGGGTGGAGCGGGGCAACATGCCGTACTCAGCAGTAACCCAACCTTCGCCAGAGCCTTTTTGATGAGGTGGCACCTTTTCAAGAACACTTGCGGTGCAAAGAACCTTGGTGTCCCCGAATTCGATTAAGACCGAGCCCTCGGCATGTTTTGTAAAGGAGCGGGTGATAGTAATAGGCCGCAGATCACGTGCTTGGCGTTGGCTGGGACGATTCATGGGAGACTTCCTTTTTTGCAATTTACAATGCCTACATGATATCGAGCATGACTGGCTACGGCAGCGCTTCCCATCCCATTGAGATGGGTCAAGGGAGCTTTGCCAATCTTCAGGTTGAGATTCGGGCGGTAAATAGTCGCTTTTTGGATCTGAGTTTTCGGATGCCCGATGAGTGCCGTGGTGCCGAGGGCGCCTTGCGGGATCTACTTAATAAACATCTCAAGCGCGGCAAGGTTGAGTTTCGGGCTGCTTGGCGTCAAAGCTCAAGCGAGCATGCGCGCTCCTTAAGCGCAATTACGATAGACCCGGCCAAGCTGATGGCCTTAAAAGAAGCTCAAGTCATGATTCAGGGGCAGTTTCCTTCGGCCGAAGAGTTGCGAGTCGCCGATATTCTGCGCTATCCAGGCGTAGTAGCAGATTCAGAGACGCCTGAGGATCAGTGGCATCGTGCAACCCTTAACGCAGGCGAAGAGGCCTTACGGCAGTTACTCCAATCACGACAAACAGAGGGCCAAGCATTGGCAAAGGTTTTAACGAATGCTCTCGATGCCATGCAAGGCATGGTTACAAAACTCGAGCCCCGCATTCCTGAGATCGTGACCCTCTATCAAAACAAATTAGTGACTCGGATCGAGGAGGCCTTAGGTGTTCATGCGACGCAAGCCAACATCCCCTTCAATTCCGAGCTAATGGAGCGCATTCGGCAAGAGGTTGTTCTGTATGCGGTTCGGATTGATGTGGCCGAAGAGTTGGCCCGTCTCAAAACCCATATTCAGGCGGCAAGGACCGCGATCGCAGAGGGCGGTGCCGTGGGTAAGCGCTTAGATTTCTTGATTCAGGAGCTTAATCGTGAGGCCAACACCCTTGGATCCAAAGCCGTTCATGAGGATTGCACGAATACTGCATTGGAACTCAAATTATTGATTGAGCAAATGCGCGAGCAAGTGCTAAATTTGGAGTAATGCAAATGAGTATTCCAAAAACCTACCAAGGCAGCATGTTGATGATCGTGGCACCTTCTGGGGCTGGCAAATCATCTTTAGTGAATGCGCTATTAGAGTCCGATCATCGATTGCAACTTTCGCTGTCTTGCACCACGCGTGCACCGCGTGCAGGTGAGTTAGATGGGCGCGATTACTCCTTTATGACCAAAGAGGTATTTTTGACTAAGCAAGCAGCAGGCGATTTTCTGGAGTGGGCACACGTGCATGGTAACCTTTATGGCACTTCGCGATCATGGCTCGAGGGCCAAATGCAACAAGGTCAGGATGTGATCCTCGAAATTGATTGGCAAGGCGCTCAACAAATTCGTAAACTGATTCCCCAGGCGATTTGGATTTTTATTTTCCCCCCCTCCATTGAGGCTCTGGAAGAGCGTTTGCATAAACGTGGTCAGGATGATGAGATCGCAATCGCAAAACGCGTCGCGGCCGCCCATATTGAACTGCAACATGCGCACGAAGCTGACTTTATTGTGATCAACGAGGTCTTTGCGGACGCCCTACGAGATCTGCAGGCGATCGTTGCTGCTAGCCGTCTGCGGACGGGACCCATGATGGCGCGTTATCCAGCCTTGGTCAAGCGTCTTGGGGCATGATGGCCGGTCATCGGGTATCCTATAGGGGTTAATCTAAATAAGTGAGTTCAGAATGGCCCGTATTACTGTAGAAGATTGTTTAAAAACCATTCCCAATCGTTTTGAGTTAGTCCTAGCGGCTACCTACCGCGCCCGCCAATTGGTTCAGGGTCACGCAGCCCGAGTCGACGCAAAAGATAAAGCAACCGTGGTTGCATTGCGTGAGATCGCTGTTGGGGTAACCGATCGGGATATGTTGACCAAAGTACCTCTCTAATCCGGGGGGTCCCGCTGTGGCGTCAACAGTCACCACAACGGGTTCGCTAGACGAGGTCTCGTCTAGCCAGACACGCACAAGCAAGCCTTTACCAAGCGCCAATTCCGCCCAAAGCGTGATTGCCTCCTTGCTGGAGCAATCCAGCCGCCATCTCTTTGGCCCCACCTCGCAACCGACTTTACCCCCCAAGCAGCAAGTGGTATCGATTGCGGGTTTGACCGAGAAGCTTCATTATTTGAAGCCCGAGGAAATTAACCAAATCAAGAAAGCCTTTCAGTTTGCGGATGCCGCACACTTAGGCCAATATCGCCACAGTGGAGAGCCATACATTAGCCATCCGGTTGCAGTTGCAGAGCTTTGCGCAACGTGGCGCTTAGATGCCCAAAGCATCATGGCTGCTTTGCTCCACGATGTGATTGAGGATTCTGGTTGCACCCAGACCGATCTGGTCAATCAGTTTGGTGCGAAGGTGGCTGAGTTGGTTGAGGGTTTAACCAAGCTGGATAAATTAGAGTTTCAGAGTCATGCCGAGGCCCAAGCCGAGAGCTTTCGGAAAATGTTTATGGCCATGGCCCGGGATGTGCGGGTCATCTTGGTCAAGTTGGCTGACCGAACCCACAATATGCACACCCTCGATGCAGTACCAATTGAAAAAAGACGGCGGGTAGCGTTAGAGACCATGGAAATCTACGCCCCAATTGCGCATCGTCTGGGCCTCAACCTGATCTATCGCGATTTACAAGACATCAGCTTTAAACACTCAATGCCGATGCGCTTTCGGGCCATCGAGAAAGCGGTCAAGAAGGCACGAGGTAACCGTCGTGAGATGGTTGACAAGATTCTGGATACAGTGCGGATGCAATTTGCCAAGGCCGGGATTGAGGTTGATTTACAGGGTCGTGAGAAAACCCTATTTAGTATCTATAACAAAATGCGCAGTAAGCATTTGAGCTTCTCGCAGGTCTTGGATGTTTACGCTTTCCGAGTCACGGTGCGCACGATCGATGAGTGCTATCGAGCACTGGGTATTTTGCATTCCATCTATAAGCCCATGCCTGGGAAGTTTAAGGATTACATCTCAATTCCTAAGCTTAATGGCTATCAGTCCTTGCACACCACCTTAGTGGGTCCATCTGGGGTGCCAGTCGAGTTTCAGGTGCGTACTGCGGATATGCATGCAGTGGCTGAGTCTGGGGTAGCAGCCCATTGGGCATACAAAGATGGCTCACCTGAGCTAAGTGAAGTACAAAACCGCGCGCATCAATGGTTGCAATCGTTGATTGATATTCAGGACAATAGCGGTGATTCGCAAGAATTTTTAGAGCACGTCAAGATTGATTTATTCCCCGACGCCGTCTATGTGTTTACCCCCAAAGGGCAAATTCGTGCGTTGCCACGGGGTGCTACCGCACTGGACTTTGCTTACTCCATCCATAGTGACCTGGGTAACACGTGCGTTGCAGTCAAAGTCAATAATTTGCAACTGCCACTTCGTACGGAACTCAAAAATGGGGATATCGTTGAGGCCATTAATTCCACATCCTCGCAGCCCAATCCCGGTTGGCTGGAATTTGTACGAACTGGCAAAGCCCGAGCTGCCATCCGTCACTCACTCAAAACCAAGCACTATGCTGAGGCACTGCAATTGGGAGAGCGTTTATTGGCAAGCGCGCTTCGACAACAAGGTGTCGATGCTGGGCTCTTGACTCCCGAGATTTGGGAAAAGTTATTGCATTGGACCGGTGATAAATCCCGCGAGGAGGTCTGCGTCAATATTGTGTTGGGTCGACGGACTGCTGCCGAGTTGGCCACCCGTCTAAAAATTCTGATTGGTGAAGAGGGTGGGGCTGAGCAAATGCGCCTGGGCTCAAACGATTGGGGTGGTTCAGATCAGGAGACACAAACACAATCTCTGGTGGTGGATGGGCGCGAGGGCATGTCCGTGAGTTTTCAAACCTGCTGCCATCCGATTCCGGGTGATGACATCATGGCCTATCTGGGCAAGGGTGAGGGTTTACAAATCCATACTCAGGACTGTAAGGTGGCGCACCGGATGTTGTCGAAAGATGGTGATAAATGGGTTGGTGTGCAATGGAGTAAAGATACCAGCCGAGAATTTGATGTGGCCATCACGGTGGATACTAAACAAGGAAAGGGAGTGCTTGCACGCGTTGCGAGTTCGATTACCTCGGCTGACTCCAACATCCTCAATGTCTCAATGGACGATAAATACAAAGAAGACTCAGTGACGATGCGCTTTACGATTCAGGTATTAAACCGTTTGCATCTCTCTCGAGTATTGCGAGGCTTGCGCGCTAATGCCGATGTATTTCGGGTGATTCGCAATAAAAGCGTCTAGCGTTTAGCAGTCCTCGTAGCGCACATCCAGAATATCAATTTCTTTGACACCCGCAGGGGTTTGAATGCGGACAGTGTCTCCCACTTTGGCTTTGATTAATGCTTTAGCAATTGGCGAGATCCAGCTCACACAGCCCTTTTCGAGATCCACTTCATCGACGCCAACAATCCGAATTTGGGTATTAACCCCGTCGCTGTCGCTATAAAGAACCGTTGCTCCAAAGAAGATCTGCTCTGGATCACCGCCGTTTGCAATGCGTTCTTGGTTATTGACCACGACAGCATTCTCGAGACGTTGATTGAGGAAGCGAATGCGCCGATCGATCTCACGCAAGCGCTTCTTACCGTAAATGTAATCGCCGTTTTCCGAGCGATCTCCATTGGAAGCGGCCCAATGTACCACTTGCACAATTTCAGGGCGCTCTTGGTCCAAAAGATGCAAAAGCTCGGCTTTTAAAGCCTCATGCCCAGCTGGCGTGATGTAGTTCTTCGTATCCATGGCATAATTCTGCCTCATGCGGCTGTAGCTCAGTTGGATAGAGTACTTGGCTACGAACCAAGGGGTCGTGGGTTCGAATCCTGCCAGCCGCGCCATATTCCTTAATTTGCCATAGCGGCAGATTTTTTGTAAGTCACGATTCTTTGCTTTAATAGTCAGAATATGGCTTCTTCTACCACCACAACTTCATTGGCCCCAGTTGCAAACTGGCAGGCATCCGGAGCGATTGCTTGCGTAACCCTATCAGGCCGAATCAGTGCCGATACCTTGGGGCACACGTGGCAAGAAGTTCGAGATAGTCAAATTCAATGGTTGGGGCAAGGTAGTGAGAGTAAAACCCTGCAAATTGATGGTACAGGGATCCAATATATCGATGGTGCTGGGCTCGCATTCTTAATCGATTTGCAACATGCTCAAGCTCTTCACGGAGGAACGATCGAGTTGCAAGGATTTAGTGCCACGCATCAAAATCAATTAAAACGCTTTGCCCCATTTGAGAAATTATTTCCCAAAGAAGATCATGGTCCCGATGAAGGGATCCTGGTTAAAACCGGAAAAGCAGCCGTCTTCTTTTGGAATGATATTCGGGGCATTATCTTTTTTACTGGTCAGGTTGCAAGCGAGCTCGCCTGGGCTGTACGCAATCCCCTGAAAGTCCGTTGGCAAGATTTTGCAAGCGTTGCAGTGCAAGCGGGTCTCGCTGCGATGCCGATTGTTGGATTGGTAGCATTTCTGATTGGCGTGATTTTGTCATTTCAGTCAGCCATCGGTATGGAAAAGTTCGGAGCCATTACCTTTGTTGGCCCACTGGTTTCGTTGGGGATCTTTCGAGAGCTAGGCCCCCTGATTACAGCGATCTTGTTAGCGGGCCGATCTTCTGCCGCATTTGCTGCTGAAATCGGTACCATGACCGTCAATAGTGAAGTCGATGCCTTAGTGACGGCTGGCTTGAACCCCATTCGCTTTTTGGTCTTACCCCGAGTTTTAGCGGGTTTGGTGGTGGCGCCTATCTTGACCATTTATGCCGACCTAGTGAGTGTCTTTTCCTCGTCACTCACCATGTTGATCTACGGCGTACCCTTAGTGAACTTTTATGAGGGCGTCTTAAATACGGTGGTACTCGAAGATATTTTTTCAGGATTAACAAAAGCCACCCTATTTGGCGTGGTGGTTGCTAGTGTGGGTTGTTTGCGAGGCATGCAAACGGGTACTGGAGCGGCAGCAGTCGGTATCTCGACCACGCGCGCGGTTGTCAGCAGCATTGTGATGATTACGGTTGTGGATGGTATTTTTGCTTATGTCTCCTATCGAACAGGTTTCTAATGAATCCAATTGAGGTCAAGAATCTAACCGTAGGTTATGGCAGCAAGGTGCTGCTGCAAAACCTCAATTTCTCGGTAGCCGATGGCGAGATATTTATTATTCTGGGCGGATCCGGTTGTGGGAAGTCGAGTTTGCTTAAAAATCTCTTCGGACTCTATCAGCCTCTTGCCGGCGATGTCTGGATTGAGGGCATGAACATTACCCAGGCGATTGGTCAGGAGCGCCAAGACATCATGACGCATTTTGGGGTGATGTATCAGCAGGGCGCATTATTTGGCTCGATGACCCTCCTTGAAAATATCCGACTCTTTATGGAGGAGTACACCGAGCTGAACGATGAAGAGATGGATCTCCTGGCGCGTTGCAAATTGGATCTGGTGGGCTTGCTGCCCTATGCCAACTACATGCCTAATGAGATTAGTGGGGGGATGCAAAAGCGTGCGGCGATCGCGCGCGCCATGGCCTTGGATCCCAAAATTCTGTTTTTAGATGAGCCTTCCGCGGGACTTGATCCGATTACATCGGCTGACTTAGATCAGACTATCCTTGATTTGGCAAAAAACTTAGGTATCACGTTTGTGATCGTGTCACACGAGTTGGCTAGTATTTATGCGATTGCTGATCGCGTGATCATGTTAGATAAAGAGACTAAAAGTATTATTGCGCAAGGGGATCCTCGGGTCTTGCGAGATACCAGTACGGATCCTAAAGTTCATCAATTTTTTAATCGCGTTATGTCGAAGGAAGCAGCATGAGTCAGTCGAATCCGAATTACTTTCGCTTAGGTTTATTTGTATTTGCCGGTTTCGCTGCCATTCTTGC
>JBEDHB010000055.1:0-8526 GCA_041174325.1 Pseudomonadota bacterium | reverse complement strand
GGCAGCAATGCCACAATGCCGTCAGCTCCTAAAAACCATTGGCTAGCAACACCGTGATGGGCGTTCGTACAAGAAAAATTCGCCACCACCGCACTTTGATCATACGAACGGTAATCGATGCTCGTGTCGGCTTGTGCCCGCACCCAAGAATTCGCGCCATCCGCACCAATAATCAATGAGGTCGTTAGCTCAGCGCCATCATCCAAAGTGACTTGAACAAGTTGTTCTGTATGTGAGAGCTGATTCGCGCGCCCTTTAATGAAATTCACACCCGATGCAAAACTCAACGCCGAATCCAATGCGCGATTCAAATTACTGTCTTCGACTATCCACGCTAATGCACCAACTCGCGCGCCATAGGCATTAAAGCCAAGGCAAGCAGGATTAGCTTGATCGTCACCTTGCACAGCCATCGCATCGACAGGTGCAATACGTGTTAAATCCATCGCATCCCAGACTTTAAGCGACGAAAGCAGGCTCTTAGCGACATGATTGAGGGCGTAAACACGTTGATCCCACAATGGCTGACTAGCCGCAGACACTGATTTCTCTGGTATCTCAGGTGCTAAAAGCGCCACTTTGTATCCTGCACGTGCCAACGCCAGCGCACTCGCCTTGCCAATCACGCCATTGCCGATAATGCAGATATCCGATTGAATTTTCATTGAGTGAGGCGTGACCAGATCGCTTTGATAACCGAATTGGGATTATAGCCTCGCTGGCACTTAGCTTTTCATAAGGGGAATGTTTTGCTATACTCCCGCCTCTTGGCCTGGTAGCTCAGTCGGTAGAGCAGAGGATTGAAAATCCTTGTGTCGGTGGTTCGATTCCGCCCCGGGCCACCAAGAAAGCAATTCCTGAAAGCCTCAGCATGCGTGCTGGGGCTTTTTTGTTTTGAGCCTCTGACATACAATGTATACATTGTATTTTTGGAGGTTCTCATGGAATCCTCAGTTCTCACCTTGCGGGTCAGCGCCAAGACCAAAAATCAGTTGGAAAAGCTCGCCGCTGCCACCAACCGCTCCAAATCTTTCCTCGCCGCTGAAGCTTTGGAACGCTATCTTGAACTTGAAGCTTGGCAGATCAAGGAAATCAAGCAAGCTTTGAAAGAAGCTGATGCCGGGGAATTTGCATCTGATAAAGATCTTGCAAAAGCCATAAAGAAGTATGCAAGTTAAGTGGCTGGCGAAAGCGCTAGCCAATCTAACTGATGAAGCAGATTACATAGCCAAAGAAAGCCCTGCCAACGCCAAAGCGTTCTTCACGCATGTCCTTGCCAGCGTCGAGCAACTGAAAGAACACCCGCACCTAGGCCGAGCCGGACGAGTTTCTGGCACAAGGGAATTGGTAATTACACACTACCCATACATTGTTCCCTACCGAATCAAGAATGGGTGCGTTGAAATTCTGAGGGTGTTTCATACTGCGAGAGCTTGGCCAAAGCAACTATGACTGCCGGATCAGGCATCCTCAGCACGGTTCGATTCCGCCCCGGGCCACCAAGATGTACAAAAACCACCTTCGGGTGATTTTTGCATTATTGTTTGCTAACATTTGGCAATGACTCCCAAAACAAATCCCGTCACTTGGTTTGAAATCTATGTTGAAGACTTGGCAAGAGCCAAAGTGTTCTATGAGTCAGTCTTTAATTGCTCTTTGATTCAAGAAAAAACTGATGGCAGTTTTGAAGCCTATCGCTTTCCTGGAGGAATGCCTGGCAATGGCGCTATTGGCGCTTTGACGAAACATCCAATGCGCAAACCTTCACTTGAAGGAACATTGGTTTATTTCCACTGTGATGATTGTCAAAACCAGTTAGAGCTTGCCAAGAAAAATGGGGGACAAGTCTTTAAGACAAAGTGGAGCATCGGGCAAGATGGTTTTATTGCGATCATTGGCGATACTGAGGGCAATGCCATTGGGCTTCATTCGTTCAAGTAAAAGCTGGATCGACATCCCCGGCCCTAGTTCGATTCCGCCCCGGGCCACCAAGTAAGCAAAGCCCTCGTTAGCAATAACGGGGGCTTTTTGCTTTTATGGAGATAGATATTGTGGTGAAGTAGGGTCAACGGACGCCTACTCCATTCGGCAAAAGCAATACAAAAACTGTTGCGTTGTACCCATCGGAGTTTTATGAACTTCAGTTGAGCTACTGAGCAATTTGAAAGTTTTTCCGAATTGCCCATGAAGATTTTCAGCGTCATAACGCACGACATCTAGACCGCTGCATTTCTCCGGACCCTCTGGTCCAAAGGTTGAAACAATCACATGCCCACCATGCTTTACGGAGCGCATAACTTGCTCTACATACTTCATGCGTTGTTCGTCTTCCGTTAGGAAGTGAAACACCGCTCTATCGTGCCAAACATCAAAGTAATTTTGCGGAAGCGTTGCTTGCGTAATGTCAGCACAGTACCAATGAACTTTATCCCCTTCACCCCCGAGGCGAGCCCGAGCAACATCAATCGCTTTTTGAGAGATGTCTAGTACGCTGATGTCTTTGTAGCCATCTAGCAAAAGGTCATCGACCAAAGTGGCTTCTCCACCGCCGATATCAACGATGGAAGCGTTTTTATCTATTGCTGCTTGATGGATGAGATTGAGCGAGGTCTCCAGATGCGGCGCATACCAGCTTACGGAGTCAGGGGCTTTCGTGTTGTAGACCTTTTCCCAATGCGCTTTCGGTTCCATGGCAATCTCCTATTTCAGCTAGATTTTGTGGCTTTAGCTGCAAAATCAAGACCAAGCCAGACGCCAGTAGAACACAGTCCTGCCACCGTCCAGCAACTGGACGGTCGGAAGATCGGCATGCCTTTTGGATATGCGCCAATGAGTACGGTGATTGTCTATACCTATCAAATCAATAAAATCAATTATCTTGAGCTATTAATCTAAATGCGCCAGAATCGTCCCAGTGCAAACTTATTCAGGAGCAACAAATGAGCCGCTGGATCAATACCCATGCATTCACCATTAAAAAGACCGCGTCGTACTACTTTACCCATATTACTGTTGCTGCCATGGTTGCCTATGCGGTCACCGGAGACTTCGTTGCAGCGATAACATTGAGTTTGCTGGAACCGACTATCCAAGCCTTTGTTTATTTTTTCCATGAGCGTTTGTGGCACTCGATTGCCCAAGCTAAAAATTTGGGTCTATCTCCATCGCAGGTTTTAGTTGCTTAAGAAGTTTCATTGCAAATTAGGAGAATTTAATGACGACCAAGAAAATAAAAAACATTGCCATCGATATTGGCATTTCCGAATCTAATCGAAAAAAAATTGCTGAGGGACTTTCAAACCTTCTTGCAGATAGTTACACGCTTTATATGATGACTCACAATTTTCACTGGAATGTAAAAGGTCCTCAATTCAATACTCTGCATACGATGTTTATGGCTCAATACACTGAACAGTGGGCAGCATTAGATGTGATTGCAGAACGAATTAGAGCACTTGGCTATCCAGCGCCAGGCACCTACAGTGAGTTTGTTAAGCGGGCATCCATTAAAGAGGTCAATGGCGTACCAATAGCTGAGGATATGATTCGACACTTGGTGAAAGCACAGGAGGCGACCGCCAAGACAGCGCGGAAATTATTCCCAGTTGTCGATTCTGCCAATGATCAGCCAACTGCAGATGTGCTGACTCAGCGTATAGATGTACACGAGAAAACTGCGTGGATGCTGAGAAGTTTATTAGAAGAATAATTTTGTATCTACTTTATCAGTAAGCGTCAAAAATTATTGTGGCGGCTAGGGAAGATTCTCATCAAAGCAGGATCAGACATCCTCAGCCCGTTTGATTCCGCCCCGGGCCACCAAGATTCAAAAAGAGAGCTTCTAGCTCTCTTTTTTCATTTCTATTTGCCTAAAAGTAGTTGATGGCGTCTCTACCCAAGGCCAGCGTTTCTTGTCAGTGCTTAGAGTTCTGAATCTAGAAGTGGGGATGCTAGATCCTGTTAGACCGTTCTTGCTATAGATACCCGTGTCATTAAGTGTCTTTTAAAAGGACAAAACATTAAAGGGTTCCAAACTCTCCGCGTTGGTATGCTGTAATTCTATCTATAAGTGCTTCAGGCGAAGCGAGAGCTAATGAGCCTTTCCAGTAAACAGGTTGCTTTAATGGTTTGCCAGAGAAAACCACAACTTGGGCTTTACCATTTATTGCTTGAATCTTTATTTCGCTTGGCGAGTTTTGTTCAGAGTAAACAGGGGCAGTTGTTTTGCCGCCTACAAAGTTTTCTCCATCAATTTTTACATTGCCGATGATAGGTAAAATAAAAGCACTCTTACCTGCCGATATAGGAATTGATATTTCAGCGCCATCATCAACAGTAATGTCCAGAAGTGTTACCTCTGTTGGTGTTTGTAGTGGTGATGAAACTTCGCCATAAGAACCTAGCGGTACACGAACTGTTGCGCCATTGAGTTGAACAGCTGGAACATCATTAGGCTCAATGCTTAAAGCAAATGCTTCAGCGCCTTGTTTGTCTATAGGAAGATTTACAAAGATTTGAAGCATGTGAACCATCTTGTCATTCTCAGCAGGAATTTCTTCATGAACAATGCCACTGCCTGCCGCAGTCCAATGAAGCCCTCCGGGCTTAATAAGGTTTTGTGTGCCACGAGAATCTCTATTCAAAATTCCTGTTGTAGAGTCTTCAAACAAATAGGAAACCGCAGAGAACCCAGCATGAGGATGTGGTTGGAATGTTGGTGCGCTCATATACGCATGATCCACCCCTAAAAATGGGTCAATTGGTTTTGCCATTTCACCACCACGAATAGCAGTAGCTCTAAAGCCATTACCAATATTCATGCTTTGAAGTTTTACGATTTCCATTTGCGCCTCTTACTTAGAATCTTTTAATGTTGGATAGTCTGTATAGCCTTCTGCGCCAGGGGAGTAGAAAGTATCTTTGTTAGGCGTATTGAGTGGAGCATTTTGTTTGAATCGCTCTACTAAATCAGGATTGGCTAAGAATGCCCCGCCAAATACTGTTGCGTCTGCCTGATTTCTTTCTAACACTTGCTCGGCTTTTGCTTTATCTAAGCCGCTACCCATTAGATAAGTACCCTTGAAGAGTGGGCGAAGTAAAGCGTGATAGTCAGTCTTTGCGCCAAATAATGCTACATGTAAGTACGCAAGATTAAGTGGAGCTAATTGCTCTACTAAGTAGGTGTATGTTTCTTGCGGGTTTGCGTCACTGATGTCATTGAAATTCATTTCAGGAGAAATCTTGATGCCTACTCTATCTGCGCCTGCTTCAGCAATCATTTCCTTTAAAGTATCCAATACAAAGCGAGCACGATTTTCTACAGAGCCACCATATTTGTCTTTGCGTTGGTTTGTGCCTGAAGTCAAAAATTGTTCTGGCAAATAACCTGAAGCAGTATGAAGTTCAACACCATCAAATCCCGCTTCAAGTGCTCGGCGTGTTGCCAAGCGATATTCAGCAATAACGCCCGCAACTTCATCAGTCGTTAATTCGCGAGGCGTTACAAAATCTTCCATGCCTGCGCCTGTCCAAGATTGTCCCGCCGCTTTAATGGCCGAAGGCGCAATTGGTTGTGCGTTATTAGGAAGCATGGATGGATGAGAGATTCGTCCGCAGTTCATGATTTGTAGAAAAATCTTTCCACCTTTAGCATGAACAGCGTTAGTTACTTTTTTCCATGCGGCAACTTGCTCATCTGAATAGATGCCAGGTGTGCGTACATAACCCTTACCCATTGCTGATGGAAATGTGCCTTCAGCAATAATCAGTCCCGCATCTGCTCTTTGCTCGTAATAGGTAGCAACTAAATCACTTGGTACACCCGCTTCGTCGGAGCGTGAGCGTGTCATTGGCGCCATTACTAAACGATTAGGTAATGTGTAGCGCCCAACTTGAATTGGTGTGAATAGTTTGCTCATGGCTAGATTCCTCTTATTTGTTAAGTTAGAAGGATTGTCTGCTTATATCAATTTGGGATAAAGTGGGTAAAATCGAATTCATTGATCCATATATGGAGCAGTAAATGGAATTATTGAACGATATGGCTTTATTTGTAGAGGTTGTTAAGGCTAAAGGCTTTCGCAATGCCGCAGAGATAGTTGGGGTTCCGAACTCCACTGTATCTCGCCGCATAAGCAATCTAGAGAAGGCAATTGGGCTTCGTCTATTACATCGCACAACACGCAAAATTGAATTAACTGAGGCAGGGCAAATTTACTTTGAAAGATGCCAAAGAATTGTTGATGAGGCTAAGTTAGCCCATGAACAGCTCGGCACAATGCTTGCTCAACCTACAGGCGTGTTGAGAGTGTCATTGCCAGTCGATTTTGCCAACATTTATCTTGCCCCAATTATTGCGAAGTTTGCCAAGCAATATCCGGGAATTACATTTGATTTTGATTTAACGCCACGAGTAGTAGATTTAGTGTCCGAACCATTTGATGTAGCAATTAGGATGGGCAATCCGCCAAACTCAAATTTGATTGCTAGGCAATTAGCAGCTCTGCCTTGTTATGTATATGCGTCACCAAATTACATCAAGCAATTCGGTGAACCAAAACATCCATTAGATTTGACTAAGCATGAGTGTCTTATATTCCGCTCATCAAAAGGAAGCACTTGGACACTTAACAACAAGAGCGAATCAATTGATGTTTCAATTAAAGGACGCTTTCAGGTAAACAGCGTTGGGATGATTCGTAAATTAGTTTCATTGGGTATGGGCGTCGCCGTAATGCCTTCAGAGATTGTTTCTGAAGATGTGATGAATGGGCGCATACAAAGAATACTTACCAAATGGGAGGCGCCATCAACCCCTGTATACGCAATGACCGAGACTCGTTTATTGCCAGCGAAGACGCAAAGATTTATTGAGTTTTTACAGGAAAACCTAAGGACTAGAGTTTGATGTCGTTTAAAACGACAGTCTAGGGCTAGAGTCAGGCATCCTCAGCCCGGTTCGATTCCGCCCCGGGCCACCAAGTAAGCAAAGCCCTCGTTAGTGATAACGGGGGCTTTTTGCATTTCCGGGCCTGAAGATTTAGAGGGTTTGCTGATCTGGCAAGCCAAATTAGGCCAGTGTCCAGATAAGGGACACTGCTTACAGATTGGCCACATCTGCCTCGAGCAGATAAGCATGAAATGGCGTAATCTCAATCCAATAAATGCTATTTGCTAGATTGAGAGAGAGCCAAGCACATGAAAGCCTTCGTTATAAATCGCTACGGAAAAAAGGAAACTGGGCATATTACCGATATGCCAGAACCTAAGGTGGGCGATGAGGACATCCTCATTCAAGCTCATGCTGCCAGCGTCAATCCGCTAGATTTCAAAATTCGAAGCGGCGAATTTAAGTTGGTTCTTCCTTACAAGCTTCCTCTAATTTTGGGTAATGATGTCGCGGGATCGGTGGTTGGTATTGGAAGTCGTGTCAAACGATTCAAACTCGGCGATGAAGTTTATGCTCGCCCCAACAAGGATCGGATAGGCACCTTTGCACAATACATCGCTATCAACGAAGCCGATGCTGCTCTAAAACCAACTAACCTGTCTATGCATCAAGCCGCAGCTATTCCACTGGCAGCATTAACTGCTTGGCAGGCGCTAGTAGATATAGCTAAGGTAAAACCTGGGCAACGAGTCTTCATACAGGCTGGCTCAGGCGGTGTGGGCACGATTGCCATACAAATTGCCAAGCATTTGGGGGCGTTCGTGGCTACGACTACCAGCACACCCAATGTGGAATGGGTCAAGGCACTGGGCGCAGATATTGTGATCGATTACAAAACACAAGACTTTACCGCCGAATTACGAGACTACGATGTCGTGCTGAATAGCTTAAGCACTAAAGAGTTGATCCAGTCGCTGCAAATTCTTAAGCGAGGTGGCGTTCTTGTTTCGATTTCTGGCCCACCCACTCCTGCCTTTGCAGACGAGATCGGCCTCCCGTGGATAGTGAAGCAAGTAATAAAGTTGCTGAGTCATAGTGTTAGAAAGAAAGCTAATCAACATGGAGTCAATTACTCATTTCTTTTTATGCGAGCAAATGGAGACCAGCTTTCTCAAATAACGCAACTAGTTGAATCAGAGGTTATTCGTCCAGTTATTGATCGAGTCTTTTCTTTAGATGACACAATCGATGCGCTTGCCTATGCCAAACTAGGTAAGGTCAAAGGCAAAACGATTATTCAAGTGGCTTAGCAAACTATACTAATCCGCAAATATCGAACACAAATTCATTTTTACTGATCAGACATCCTCAGCCCGTTTGATTCCGCCCCGGGCCACCAAGTAAGCAAAGCCCTCGTTAGCGATAATTGGCGCTCAATCTAATCAGTTTCTTTTTCATATCTATCGATCTTACGATTGTTGACCCATAAACAAAGTTGAATTCAAAAAAAGGACATTGAACCCACAGTATCTGACATCCTAGACTAGTTAAATTCCGCCCAGAGCCGCCATGATGTGTAAAAACTACTTCAGGTGTTTTTTTATAAGCTGCTTATGGGTTTACTTAGCGAAGTCGTA
>JBEDHB010000054.1:0-8631 GCA_041174325.1 Pseudomonadota bacterium | reverse complement strand
AATACTTAGTTTTGGGTATTCATTCTTACCAACTAGTCGTGATGCCACAATCGCTTTCGCTTAGGTCTTAGGAACTCAACGGTAAGATCGTCGGCAGTGGCATACCAATGTTGTGCGCCGGTGTCCATGGTTTCAAGAAACGGAATTTGATTATCTCGATATCGTTCTTTGACAACGCTATGTGGATGCCCATATCGATTGCGATATCCGTGCTGAGAAAATGCCACGGTTGGCTTGAGGGCATCAAGCCAAATTTGTGACGACGATGTTTTACTGCCATGATGCGGCGCCATGACCACCACCTTATTGGGCTTTTGGTAACTCCTGTCTTCTAGACGCCGAGCGTGCTCATGCTCTCCTCGTTTTTCTATATCGCCCGTTAACCAAAAACTCGTGTGGGCATTTCGGATCTCCAATACACAACTATTTTCATTAGGCTTTCCACGATGCGTATCTGCATTGAATGTCACCTCCTCTGATGGATGCCAGACTTTAAAGTCCACGCCATCCCATTGCCATTCTTGACCAAACTGACAGGGCAGCGCTGGTATGGATGATTGTTTGATGTCATTCATTAACGGATGATGCTCAGGCATCGTACCCAAGAATGATTGGATGTTTAGGGTCTTCATCAGTGTGTTGGCGCCCGCAATGTGATCTAAGTCTTTATGGCTAATGACCAACCGGTCCAGCTCATCAATCCCCTCTCCACGAAAGTACGGTAGTAATACCCGCTCTCCAGCATTGTCATTTTTTCCAGAAAGTGGGCCGGCATCATATAAAAGTCGATGCGATTTCGTCTCAACTAGAACAGCAGTGCCCTGCCCAATATCAAATACATGAACCTTAAATTGGCCATCGTTGATTGCATTGGTTACTTGCCAAAACAAAGGGGCGCAAAGCGCAAGCCCAAGAATCCGGCTGGTTAAATGACTCGTCATCGGTCCTGGACGAATATGCCAATAGATCCCAAGAAACGATAAGGCCATTGCCCATAGCGTCGGTTGATGAGACCAATGAACCGCCCAGTTAAACCCGGCAAGCCAATTTAAATACTTAGCCGTCCACTCCATCGCTTGATGCGCGAGGTGAAGAAGGATGTGGGCAAACCATTCTGGAGCAATTGCGCCAGCAATCGCCAAGGGGGTCACAATAAAACTAATGATTGGGATCGCTAGCGCGTTGGCTAAGGGCGATACGATGGATACTTGGTAAAACCAATACAAGGTACAGGGTATCAGCGCAATGGTCACAATCCATTGCAAACGGCAGGATTCAAGGAGGGCTTGTTTGAGTCGCTCAAGTCGACCCCGCTCCCACTCGCTCCCATTTGGAATACCAATCAGACTTGAAGAGGAACCCATTCCATACAAAATGATGGCTACCGCCCCAAACGATAGCCAAAATCCTGGGGTGTAGGGGGCCATGGGATCAATCACCAGAACCAGCAAGAGAGCAATCCACCATATATCAAAGGCTCGTGGAATTCTGGAAGTCCAGAGCGCAAAAGCCACGATCCCAACCATGTAGAGCGTTCTTTGAGCGGGTATTTGAAATCCAGCTAACCATGCGTATAAAAACGCAGTGAGCAATCCAGTAGCAGCCGCCACTTTTTGAACTGGAATCATGAGCGGCCATTCGCGACGTCGCCATATCCAAGCCCCCAGCATGGCAACCAATCCCGAAAGCATCGTGACATGTAAACCCGATATCGAAATTAAATGCCCGACACCAGTGGCATTGAATACCCGCCAATCTGATTGCGCAATGGCATTTTGATCGCCGATCACTAAAGCAATTAGTACCCCAACATACGGCGCTGAGGGATCTAGAGCGGCTTTGATCTTATTGCGTAGTCGCCAACGTTGATGCTCGACAGCCGTTTTCAATGAAATCAAACGGTATTCTTGAATCCGCTTACCCGATCGAACCGAGCCATGCGCCCCAAATCCTTGATGAAACATCCATCGTTCAAAATCAAAGCCATGGTCATTCATTAAAGTGTGTGGTCTTTTGAGTTTGACAACCAATTGCCACTCTTCACCAGGGGCGAGCTGTGGAATCAAGCGATTTTTTTGCCACGCCCCATTCCAACTTAAATAAATTTTTCTGGGTAAAGGCTCAGAATGGGCTTCGTTCCAATCCAACACCTCAAACGCAAAACGTTGATGTTGATGATCGCCGCTAGGCAATTGATCGATATAACCTCGAATGGTTAATTCTTGATCTTCAAGAGAAATTGGTAAGGGCGATGCAAGTCTCTCTTTTGCATAATAAAAGTGATAGCCCCATCCCAATAATGCAAGAGCCAGCGATAGTGCGAAAAATGAGAGGATTCGATTGCGATCTCGCAAATAATGGCCGCCAATGAGCAAGAGACTGCCGAAAATAATGCTTACTTCTAGGCCTTGATTCGGTAAGTTAGGTGAAAAGAGAAAAGCCGACCCTCCGGCAATCCATGCCGCTATTGCAATGCGTAACACGTTATTGGTTCAGAAGTTGGCCCCAGCGCGGTAGGGCCTGACTTACATTGTGAATGACTGCTTGTGAGAGAGCGGTTGGTTGCACGCCCCGAATTTCCGCTAATGCCTGCGCAATGCGAGGTAAAAATGCGGGTTCATTGCGTCGTTTTTGTTCGGAGCGTAACCATGCCGGTGGAATATCTGGTGAATCGGTCTCGGTCACAATGGCATCGATAGGTAGTTCTTGAATGAGTCTGCGAATTTGTAAAGCACGCTCATAGGTCGCCGCACCTCCAAAACCCAATTTGAATCCCAGCTCCATAAATTGGTTGGCTTGCTGAAAACTTCCATTAAATGCATGCGCAATGCCGCCACATAAAGTTCGTTGACGCAGTGCTTTCAAAATCATGTCTTGAGAACGACGGACATGCAAAATCACTGGTAATTGACATTGTTGAGCTAGATCCAATTGCGCATGGAAAAAGAGGGCCTGTCGATGCGGATCCAACTCTGCCACAAAATAATCTAAACCAATTTCTCCAATACCCACAAAGTGGGGATCATTTAGAGCATTGACTACGGTATTTTGTAAAGTAATTAGGTCGCTTTCGCTGGCGCGATCGGTATACAGAGGATGGATACCTAGGGTATAGACTAAATACGGAATCTCGTGCTTAAACCGATGAGTGATTTCTTGGACAGACTCAAAATACTGGGCCCGTACTGCGGGCAATAAAATACCTACTACGCCAGCGTGTTTTGCACGCTCAACAATACTCTCGATGTCACTCAAAAATTCAGGGGCATCAAGATGGCAATGGGTATCAAGCCACATCGATACCTATTCCCTAAATGGCTCGAGTACACCGCGGGTCAAGCGCAAAATACGATCGCACCGTTTAGCCCGAACTGGATCATGCGTCACGATCAAAAATCCAGTGCCCTGCTCTTTGGCAATATCGAGCATTAAATCGAATACGCGATCAGCGGTCTCGGTATCGAGGTTACCGGTTGGCTCATCGGCCAATACACAATCGGGCTTTCCAACCAAAGCGCGCGCTACCGCAACCCGTTGACGCTCACCCCCAGATAGCTCCGCTGGGGTGTGATGCAGACGTTTTCCTAAGCCAACTGCATCCAATAGGATCTGCGCTGGGGCTTGAGCATCCTCCTGACTCAAACCCCTGATTCGCAAGGGTAAGGCAACATTCTCAAGCGCTGTTAATTCATCAAGCAGGTGATGGAACTGGTAGACAAACCCTAAGTGTTGATTGCGAATTCGATCGAGTTCCTTCGGACTCATCCGATTGAGTAATTGACCGGCCAACTCCACCTCACCAGCACTTGCCGTATCCAATCCCCCTAAAAGGTGGAGTAAGGTACTTTTACCAGAACCCGATGAACCCACAATTGCGACCTTCTCAGCTGGACTTAACTCCAAGTCGACTGATTTAAGTACCTCAACGGCATTAATGCCCACTCCATAGGTTTTAGCAAGTTGAGACGCTTTCAGTACCGGCTTACTCATAGCGCAATGCCTCGGCTGGTTTGACCTGCGCCGCCCTGCGGCTCGGGTAAATCGTCGCAAGAATGGATAGGGCAAATGCCATGATGCCTACCTTGAGCACGTCATCGAGACGCACATCCGATGGCAACTGACTAATAAAGTAAATATCTCTGGGCAAGAACTGCACTCGGAAGAGAGTCTCGATAAACGGCACAATCACATCAATATTGAGAGCAATGAGTAATCCAAACGCCACCCCGAGGAGCGAGCCCAATAAACCAATCGCCAAACCTTGTACTAAAAATATGCGCTGCACCAATCCGGCGCTCGCACCCATAGTTCGTAGAATCGCAATATCTGCCTGCTTATCCGTAACGGTCATCACCAAAGTTGAAACTAAGTTAAATGCCGCTACCGCAATAATTAAGGTCAAGATAATGAACATCATTTTTTTCTCGGTTTGGACTGCAGCAAACCAATTGCGATTTGAGCGTGACCAATCACTTACCCAAAGCGCTTGCGGCACCACTTGCGCTAAACGTACAGCAATCTCAGGAGCCTTTTGCATATCATCGATCTTCACGCGCAAACCGGTCGGGTCGGTCATTCGTAATAAGGCAGCGGCGTCTTTCCAATGCATGACCGCCAAGGTACTATCGTATTCATAATGGCCACTATCTACCATGCCAATCACTTGGAGGGCGCGCATCCGCGGCATCATCCCAGCGGGCGTTAAATCACCTTCTGGAACTAATAAGTTCACGCGATCACCAACCCGCACACCAAGTGTGCCTGCCAATTGCGTTCCTAGTACAACTCCAAATTGCCCAGGCTTCAAATCGCTAATTGAACCTACAATCAATTGCTTGGGTAGATCGGATACGCGACCCTCCAAAGCTGGATCGACGCCTCGAAGAACAACACCCCGCATTGATTCAGCACGAGAGAGGAGTCCCTGAGAGCTCACCATCGGTGCAACCCCCAATACATGGGCTTGCTTTGCAAGTGTTTCAGCAATCGGCTCCCAGTCCGCTAAGCCGTTCGGGGATGTAATTTCAATATGGGAGAGGACTGAGAGCATTCGGTCTCGCACTTCTTTCTGAAAGCCATTCATGACCGAGAGCACCACAATCAGAGCCGCAACCCCTAGTGCGATCCCCGCCATGGAGATCCCAGAAATAAAGGATAGAAACCCATCGCGCTGACCAACCGCCTTCCTGCGTCGTGAGCGCGTGTACTTTAGGCCTATCTCCAGTTCAATTGGAATCTTCCACATCTTCACAGTTTAAGCAATTAGTACCACCCACTCAGCAAGTTGAGTAATTGCCACCTAAAATTAGGGTCATGAGTCGACAAATTAGCATTCTTCTATCCGGCGAGGATCAGCTCAATCACGACATTAAACGCGCACCCAAGGCCTTGCCGCATGAGCGCTATCTAATTGGCGATGCGTTTGCTCTTGGCAGCGCCCTTCATGCAAATCCGAATGATCAAATCCAACTTTGCATTGAACCGGTTCATTTGCATGCAACACGCGATCATCTCGTCTTACTTCCATTATCAGAGTTAGCGATACCCGCCGATGAAATCACGATCTTGATGGAGGAGGCAAACGCCATCTTACGCGAAGAAGGAATTGTGCCAATCTCGCTTAGTCCAAATGCTTGGGTTTATGCTGCAGACAATTATGGGTCCCTCTACACCCACAGCGTGGCACAAGCCAAGGGACGTAATATTGATTGGTGGCTTCCCAAGGATACGGTCGTGTCAGGCCTAGCCAAACGGTGGCGCAAGATTCAGAATGAGATCCAAATGCGCTGGCATATTCACCCGATTAATGAGATACGAGAGGCGCAAGGATTACCCCGGATTAATTCGGTATGGGTCTATGGGATTGGTAAAGCAAGCGATATTATTTATCCTCCTGAGTTAATGAATGCAACTCAAATAATTAGCGACCATCCTTGGATGACGTCGATTGCCGCACAACGTGGCATACCCCTGCTACATACCGAGTCCATTCAATGGGAACAACAGCTAAGCAGTACCTTTGTGTGGTTAGAGCATATTAAGACGGAATGGCCACGGTTGACGCAAGTGATGCTCGAGTATGATCTTGAAATTACGCTAATTGATTTTCCCCATGGCATACGTAAACGCACGCTTCGGGCCAAAGACTATCAGGGACCTGTATGGAAGTTTTGGCAAAAAAATGAGCTGCCAACCTGGGAAGATCTGCAGGCATGAGTGTTTTTAGCCAACGCACTTATCCGAATGAAATTGCTTCAAATCTAGAAGGTCGCGGCTTAGATCCACTCTTTGCGCGTCTTTATGCCGCCCGTGGTGTCCAAGACTATTCTGACTTGAGTCTAGAGGCAAAGCATTTACTACCACCCTCATCGCTTAAGGAATGCGATTTAGCAGCAATATTATTAGCCGACGCAATCGCTTCGGGTCGCCCCATGGTCATCGTGGCTGACTACGACTGTGATGGCGCAACCGCGTGCGCAGTAGGGATGCGAGGATTGCAGATGCTTGGCGCTTCTGATGAGCAATTGGGTTACTTAGTTCCAAATCGCTTCACCATGGGATATGGCCTGACCCCTGAAGTGGTTGATATGGCGCTTGAACTAAATCCAAGGCCATCGCTCTTAATTACTGTTGATAACGGAATTGCTAGCCATCCAGGAATTGACTACGCCAAGACGCATGGCATCGATGTTCTGGTCACTGATCATCATCTACCCAGCGATCAGTTGCCAAACGCACTTGCAATAGTCAATCCCAATCAACCTGAGTGTTCATTTTCAAGCAAGGCGCTCACGGGTGTTGGGGTGATGTTTTACATTCTGATTGCCTTACGAACTCTTTTGCGTGAACGTGGCGTATTTACCGTGGAGACTCAACCAAAACTAGAGCAGCTATTTAGTTTGGTGGCACTTGGAACGGTGGCGGACGTTGCACAACTCGATCGCAATAACCGCATTCTGGTTTCTCAGGGTCTCAAAAAAATACGTCAGGGTCTCGCTCCAGCGGGATTACTGGCTTTGTTTGAGGTGGCTGGGCGGGACCCCAGAACTGCCAGCCCCTTTGATCTGGGATTTGCGATTGGACCACGCTTAAATGCCGCCGGTCGCTTAGCCGACATGAGTCTTGGAATTCAACTGCTTCTCTGCGATGATGCAGTTCGCGCCAAGTCGCTTGCAGAGGAACTTGACCGTATTAATCGAGAGCGTCGTGTGATTGAGTCTGGTATGCAAGAATCTGCGCTCGCGAGCCTTGCTAATTTATCCGTTAATGAACAACCGGCACTTTGCTTATGGCATCCTGATTGGCATCAGGGTGTAGTGGGCATTGTTGCCTCCCGATTGAAGGAACGCTTTAATCGCCCAACGATTGTTTTTGCTCCTGCCGAAGATGACTCTGGCACTCCATTGCTTCGAGGCTCAGGTCGATCGATTCAGGGCTTTCATTTACGCGACACCCTCGATTTGGTCTCTAAAAAATACCCTGGGCTCATTTTGAAATTTGGTGGTCATGCCATGGCGGCAGGACTCACGATTCGGCAATCCGACTTCGATGACTTTGATAATTACTTTCGAGAAATCAGTGCGAGCTTACTCGACGATGAAATTTTGCAAAGACGCTGCATCCATGATGGCACTTTAGACCCCGATCAGTTCACGGTTGAAATTGCTGATCGCCTAATGCAGGAGATCTGGGGGCAAGGCTTTCCACAACCCCTCTTTTATGGTGAATTTGAGGTACTACAACAGTCGCTCATGAAAGATAAGCACTTACGTCTGCAGCTACGCCCGATGGTGAAGAGCGAAAACCACACCCCTGTCGTATCTGCGGTTTGGTTTAATCGCACCCAAATGCTCGCGCAGCATGCATTTTTAGCATTTAGGCTGGTGAGCGATCGTTTTCGTGAAGAGGCCCGGATTCAACTGATCATTGAGGCTGTCAACGATCCACTCCCATAGGCGCTTCCCCGTATAATTTGGCCATGGAAGCCGAACAACTCAATCAAATTACCAACGCCTTCAAAGATCTCCTCGCTCGCGAACAAGCCCTTCGGGGGTATCTTTGACTTTGATGTCAAATCAAATCGCCTTGTTGAAGTCAATCGTATTTTGGAGGATCCCAAAATCTGGGATGATCCAAAACAAGCCCAAGCTTTTGGTAAAGAAAAAAAGTTACTCGAAGGTGTAGTCAACACCCTGACCAATTTACAGCAAAACATTCTCAGCAGTATGGAGCTGATGGACATGGCTCGTGCTGAGAATGATTTGGATACGCTGCTATCTCTTGAAGCTGATGCTGGCGCTTATGAAAAGATCATTGCCGATCTCGAATTTAGGCGGATGTTTCATAATGAAATGGATCCTTGCAATTGTTTTATTGATATTCAGGCGGGGGCTGGCGGCACGGAAGCATGCGATTGGGCCAGTATGCTCTATCGCCAATACCTGAAATACTGCGAGCGCAAAGGCTATAAAACCGAGATATTGGAAGAGTCTGACGGTGATGTTGCCGGCATTAAAAGTGCCACGATCAAAGTGGATGGCGAATATGCCTACGGCCACCTTCGCTCTGAAACCGGTGTCCACCGCTTAGTTCGTAAATCACCATTTGACTCCTCGGGTGGTCGCCATACCT
>JBEDHB010000053.1:0-8681 GCA_041174325.1 Pseudomonadota bacterium | reverse complement strand
TTCATCATCTTTGTGATGCTCGCACTTGCCCTGCCTTTTGCGTTCATGAAAGTGCGGGCTGGAAGCGTTGGCATCAAGGTCTTTGGTGGCATCATGCTGGGTATGAGTTTTCAACTATTTAATACCTTGTTCTCGAGCGTTGGCTTACTTGGTGCATTGCCCGCCCTATTTACGGCAATCTTTCCACCATTACTTTATTTAATCTTAGCGATTGCAGCTCTGAAGTGGGTATCCCGTGCCTAAGGATATTTTCGGATGAACCTTCATCAACTGCGTTTTGTTCGTGAAGTGGTCCGTCAGAACTTTAATCTGACTGCAGCTGCGAAGGCACTCTTTACTTCCCAGCCGGGTGTCTCAAAAGCCATCATTGAACTCGAAGATGAGTTAGGCGTTGAAATCTTTCGACGCCATGGCAAACGAATTCGCTCCTTGACCGAACCCGGTAAGCGCATCTTAGTTTCGATTGAACGCTTGTTAGAAGAGGTGGAGACCTTAAAGCGAGTTGGCAATGATTACGCGAACCAAGACCAAGGCAGCTTTGTGATTGCCACAACCCATACCCAAGCCCGCTATGCTTTACCAAAAGTCTTGAGCGAGTTTACAAAGCGCTTTCCGAAAGTGCGCGTTAGCCTGTTGCAGGGCAACCCCAGTCAAATTGCCCAAATGCTGCTTGAGGATCGTGCTGATCTGGCCATTGCCACAGAGGGACTTGCCAATACTCCGGGGGTCTTAGCCCTCCCTAGTCACCAATGGCAACATGCGGTAGTTGTCCCATCTGGTCACCCCTTACTCAATCATGAATCCATCACCCTAGAGCTCTTAACCAAGTATCCACTCATCACCTACGCAAAAGCATTCTCTGGTCGTAGCAAAATTGATGCAGCATTTGCACAACGTAATCTCACGCCTGACATTATTTTGGAAGCGATTGATGCGGATGTGATTAAAACCTATGTGGAGAATGGTATGGGCGTTGGGATTGTTGCGGGCGTTGCCTTAGATCCCGAGCGCGATCGGCAGTTGAAATCCATCTCAGTGGGACACATCTTTGGCACGAATGTTACGCACATCGGCATTAAACAAGGCGCTTATCTGCGCTCGTTTATCTTCACTTTTATTGAGCTGTTCTCACCCACACTCACACGCAAAATTGTGGAACAAGCAATGTCGAGTGAATCAAGCGATTATCAAATTTGATGGTGCCTCGGGTCGGACTCGAACCGACACGCCTTGCGGCACCGGATTTTGAGTCCGGCACGTCTACCAATTCCATCACCGAGGCTAATCCGTTCATGATAAGTACGAACGGTAATGATTGAAGCAATGATTTTAACCAATCTCATCGCCTCGTACCCAAAATGCCTAAACCGACTGCTTAGGGGATCAAGATCGTAGTACCAGTGGTCTTGCGTCCCTCCAGATCACGGTGCGCCTGCACAGCGTCTGCCAGAGGATATTGTTGCTTGATCTCAATCTTAATTTGCCCCTGAGTCACACGCTCAAACAAATCCTTTGCCATCGGCTCTAACAACGAACGATTGTGTACATAGGTCATCAGAGTGGGTCGAGTTAACTTTAACGATCCCTTGCTCGACAAAACCGCTAGATCGATCGGTGGAACCGATCCAGAGGCATTACCAAAGCTGACCGCCATGCCACGGGGCGCGATACAGTCCAAGGTTTTCATGAACGTATCTTTGCCAACCGCATCATACGCAACCGCCACGCCTTTACCATTAGTAATCTCTTTCACGCGCGTCACAAAGTCTTCGGTACGGTATTCAATCACATGATCGCAGCCGTATGACTTGGCGAGCGCCGCCTTCTCAGGATTACCTACCGTACCAATCACCGTAGCACCAATTGCTTTTAACCATTGCAAAGCAATTAAACCAACGCCCCCAGCAATCGCATGAAAGAGGACTGTGTCACCACGCTGCACTTTATAGGTATCGTTTAGGAGGTATTGCACGGTGAGGCCTTGCAGCATCATGCCGGCGCCGGTCTCAAACGAAATTGCATCGGGGAGCTGCACAATGGTCTCTGCGGGCATGATGCGAGCTTGTGCATACGCTCCAGTGGGTCTACCGGCATAGGCAACACGATCTCCCGCCTTGAGATGCGTAACGCCTGGGCCAACTTTTTCAATCACGCCCGAAGCCTCCATACCAATGCCGCCTGGCAATGGCTGGGGGTAGTAACCCGATCGAAAATAAATATCAATGTAGTTCAAGCCACATGCCTTTTGAGCAATTAAAACCTCTCCTGGCCCTGGTTCACCCAGCGAAACATCGACGTATTTCATGACCTCGGGCGGTCCAACTTCATCGATCCGAATCGCTTTTGTATGCGTGACTGACATATGGTTTCTCCTGAATGTTCTTGTTCCAAATTTATCGAAATCGATGCATGGTGTGTCATTTTTTTAAGGCAAGCCCGTATTTTGCCTAAAATTACGGTTCTAAGCCGAAATTCATTTATTCATCAGAGAAGGATTGCCACCATGGCGGGTCATTCAAAATGGGCCAATATTCAACACCGCAAGGGCCGCCAAGACGAAAAGCGTGGCAAGGTTTGGACCAAACTCATTAAAGAGATTACCGTTGCTGCCCGCTTGGGTGGCGGCGATCTAAGCGCCAATCCGCGTCTGCGCCTCGCAATCGACAAAGCCAAAGATGCCAATATGCCCAATGACAATGTGCAACGCGCCATTGCTCGTGGAACGGGTGCTGCCGATGGCGTTGACTATGAAGAGATTCGGTATGAGGGTTACGGTATTAATGGTGCTGCAGTGATTGTCGATGCGATGACGGACAATCGCACCCGCACTGTTGCCGAGGTTCGCCATGCCTTCTCAAAGCACGGGGGCAATATGGGCACAGAAGGCTCCGTTGCTTTTTTATTTAAACACTGTGGACAACTGCTCTTTGCTCCTGGAACCAATGAAGAACAACTACTCGAGTTAGCGCTTGAAGCCGGTGCGGAGGATGTGATCACTCATGACGATGGATCGCTTGAGGTCATTACGGATCCCTTTGAGTTCACCAATATTCGGAATGCCCTGGAAGCCGCTAGTTTAAAACCCGAGCTAGCCGAGGTTACGATGCGCCCATCGACTGAGGTCGAGCTCAATGAAGAGCAAATGGAGTCGATGCAAAAACTGCTAGACGCTCTCGAGAATTTGGATGATGTCCAAGCAGTCTATACCAATGCCAATCGATAGGGCAAAGAGAAAGTTCATCATGAAAATTTTATTAATTGGCTCAGGTGGTCGCGAACATGCTTTAGCCTGGAAACTAGCTCGCTCACCTAAAGTGCAAAAAGTATTCGTGGCTCCTGGCAACGGAGGCACAGCGAATCAAAAAAATGCTGGCATTGAAAATTTACCGATCTCGGATCTCGAAGAGCTTGCTGCGTTTGCTAAACGTGAGCAAATCGGGCTGACGGTCGTTGGGCCTGAAGCACCATTAGCCGCGGGGATTGTCGATGTCTTTCGTAATCAGGGCTTACGGATTTTTGGTCCAACGCAGTTGGCAGCGCAACTAGAGTCCTCTAAAGATTTCTCCAAAGCATTCATGAAACGCCATGGCATTCCAACGGCGGATTACCAAACCTTTACTGATGCTGTCGCTGCGCATGACTACATTGACCAAAAAGGTGCGCCGATTGTGATCAAAGCCGATGGCTTGGCTGCGGGTAAAGGAGTAGTGGTTGCGATGAGCTTGCCCGAAGCGCATATGGCGGTTGATATGATGCTCTCGGATAATAAACTGGGTCACGCTGGCGCACGGGTTGTGATTGAAGAATTTGTTACTGGCGAGGAAGCAAGCTTTATTGTTCTGGTCGATGGTAAGAATGTCTTACCGCTAGCAACTAGCCAAGACCATAAGCGTTTGCTCAATGGCGACCAAGGTCCCAATACAGGCGGTATGGGCGCCTACTCGCCAGCCCCGGTGGTTACTCCCGAAGTGCATGCACGCGCCATGCGTGAAGTGATCATGCCGACCGTGGAGGGCATGCGCGCCGACGGAATTCCTTACACCGGCTTTCTCTATGCCGGTCTTATGATCCAACCGGATGGCCAAATTAAAACCTTGGAGTTCAATTGCCGCATGGGCGATCCTGAAACCCAACCGATTATGGCGCGCCTTGAGAGCGATTTGCTACCTGCTTTGGATAAAGCCATCGATGGCAAACTCAATGAAGTCGAGCTGACCTGGGATCGGCGCATTGCGCTAGGGGTGGTATTGGCGGCTGCTAATTACCCAGAAAATCCCAAGACAGGCGATGCAATTACTGGGATTCCTACTGAAACAATTGATCAGATCACCTTTCATGCAGGCACCAAAATCCAGGATGGTGAGATTCGTACCTCGGGTGGCCGAGTATTGTGCGTGGTTGGTCTGGCAGATACTGTCAAAGGGGCGCAACAAAAGGCGTATTCTGCCATTGATCAGATTCATTTTGATGGAATGCAGTACCGCAGCGATATTGGCTTTCGAGCTATTAAGTAAAAATAAGGTGAGGATATTGAATGGCAGCAACGATTGACACTCAAGCCGTTAAAGATTATTTAATAGGTTTACAAGACCGCATTACTAGCGCAACCAGCGCGGTGGATGGCAAACCGTTTGTCATGGATGCCTGGGAAAAACCTAAAGACAGTAAGTTGCAGGGGTCAGGACGAACTAGTATTTTGGAGAATGGCAACGTCCTCGAAAAAGGGGGCGTCGGGTTCTCGCACGTGAGCGGTAACCAATTACCACCAGCGGCCACCCAAAATCGTCCTGAGATTGCGGGGCGCACTTTTGAGGCAATGGGTGTTTCCTTGGTTTTTCATCCACGTAATCCCAAAGCGCCTACAACGCACATGAATGTGCGCTGCTTTATTGCACAAGCACCCAATCAAGATTCGGTCTGGTGGTTTGGCGGTGGCTTTGATCTCACGCCCTACTACGGAGTGGATGAAGACTGTAAGCATTTTCATCAAACCGCTAAAGATGCTTTGGATCCGTTTGGCGCTGATTTGTATCCCCGCTTTAAGAAATGGTGCGATGAGTATTTTTATCTCAAGCATCGCGACGAACCACGCGGCATTGGAGGTATTTTCTTTGATGATTTCAATGAGCTAGGGTTTGAAAAAAGTTTTGCCATGATGCGCTCGGTGGGGGATGCATTCATCGAGGCCTATTTACCAATCCTCAAGCGTCGTTATCAAGATCCTTATACCCAAGCAGAACGTGATTTTCAGGAATATCGCCGTGGTCGATATGTGGAATACAACCTGATCTTTGATCGAGGAACCATCTTTGGTCTTCAATCGGGCGGGCGCTCGGAATCCATCCTCATGTCAATGCCACCCGTTGTCACCTGGAAATACAATTGGCAGCCCCAACCAGGCACTCCGGAAGCGCGTCTCTATGAGCGCTATCTCAAGCCACGCGATTGGCTAAATGAGGCTTAAGGCGAATCCTGCTTGAATAAAACCATCGGCATCCTGGGGGGCACATTCGACCCGCCGCATTGGGGCCATATTCATCTTGCTGCGCATTTTGCTAAAAGCCTAGCGCTGGATGAACTCATGTGGTTACCTAGTGGCGAACCATGGCAAAAGGGTGCACACATCACGCCAGCGATTGATCGCTATGCCATGACGCTCGCAGCGGCTGAGGTTCTAAAGATCGAGCTCCAACAACTTGGCCTAAGTACTCGAGTAACCGTTAATACCATGGAAATCGATCGGGCCGGACCCAGCTATACGATTGACAGCGCTAAAGCCCTAAGAAAGGTCTATGGTGATCAAACAGCCTTAATTTGGCTCATGGGCGCCGATAGTTTTTTACAGCTCTACACTTGGAATGACTGGCAAGATCTCATGCAATACGTTCATTTAGCAGTCGCCAGTCGGCCGCCCTATCGGATTGCGATTCAACTGCAGGACCACCCACCCCTGTTAGCCCATTATCAAGACCATCAAACCACTCATGCTCAAGAACTGTGTCAACAATCCTCCGGTCTCATTTATTTGGATGAGGAGCTCTCCATCGACTTGGCATCCAGTAGCCTTCGGCCTTTACTTGCACATCATCCCAGCGCCGATGCCGTTCAAGAATGGTTACCAGAATCAGTGTGGAACATTATTTTAGAAAAAGGTCTCTACCAATCCAAGGTAAGATGAGCTAAAAGCCATATGGATATTAAAAAACTACAGCGCACCATCATTGATGCCCTTGAGGATGTCAAAGCGCAAGATATTCGCGTCTATGACAGCAGCAAGCTCAGCGAACTTTTTGATCGAGTCATCATCGCAACCGGTAGTAGCAATCGTCAAACTCGTTCTTTGGCTCTCTCGGTCAAGGAAAGGGTTCTTGAAAAAGGCGGTGAGGTGATCTCGATCGAGGGCCTGGAAACGGGTGAATGGGTTCTGGTGGATTGCGGTGATATTGTGGTTCATATCCTGCAGCCCATGCTCAGAGCCTACTACCAACTCGAGGGAATATGGGGTGATAAACCAGTTCGGGTCAAACTGTCTGGCACCAAGAAGCTAGTTAAAGCCAGTGAAGACGCTGGCGACGAATAAGCCATGCGTCTTTGGATTATTGCGGTTGGTCACAAAATGCCAGACTGGGCGTCTAAAGCATGTCAGGAATACCAAAAACGCATGCCGAGTGACTGCGCTATAGAAATTAAAGAGCTAAAGCCGGACATTAATCCCGCTAAAGAAGCAAGCAGAATCACCGCGGCGATTCCGAAGGGTGCGGTAGTAATTGCCTTAGACGAGCATGGTATGGATCTTCGCACTCAAGCAATTGCTGATCATTTAGCGAATTGGCGCAAAAATGGTCAAGACATCGCTTTCTTGATTGGAGGAGCAAATGGGCTTGACCCAAGCCTCAAAGCAAATGGCGGCCTCACTTGGAAACTATCAAGCCTGACCCTGCCACACGCCTTTGCTCGCCTTTTGCTAATCGAACAACTCTATCGCGCTTGGACGATCCTGCAAGGTCACCCCTACCATCGTGAGTAAAAAATTTATATGAACTCTGTATGAAGTATGACTTTATCTACCTCGCCTCGCAAAGCCCGCGCCGTCAAGAGCTACTCTCGCAAATTGGGGTTCACTTTCAGTTACTGCTTCCAACACCTGATGAGGACCCCGAGTCTCTCGAGTTAGCTCTTGCGAACGAAAACGCTGCCGACTACACACAACGCGTAACCATTGCTAAAAGTATCGCGGCTGTAAAACGTTGGCATCAACGCCGCCAGGTTGAAATTGAGCTTCCCTGGGCCCCGATTCTTTGTGCTGACACCACCGTGAGCCTTCCAGGTTCACCCGATCACGAAATCCTTGGAAAGCCACGTGATGAAGAAGACGCGGCGCGGATATTAAGAGTCTTAAGTGGTCAAACGCACTGGGTCTATACAGCGGTTGCCATCACCCCTGAGCCAACAAGCATCCCAGTCTGCGCCTTACAAAAATCAATGATTCGGTTTGCGACACTAAGCCTTGAGCAAATTGAACGCTATATCAGCAGTGGCGAAGCGTTTGGGAAAGCGGGTGCCTATGGTATTCAGGGGATGGCCGCGACGTTTATTCAGGAGATTTCTGGAAGCTATAGCGGTATCATGGGGCTTCCTTTGTTTGAAACCGCCCAACTATTGCAAGCAGCACACGTACGCTTTGGTTTAAAGGATCTATGAGTCAAGAAATTCTGATCAATATCACCCCACAAGAAACACGAGTTGCATTAATTGAACAAAATGCCGTTCAAGAACTGCACATTGAACGCACGCGTCAACGTGGGATTGTGGGTAATATTTATTTAGCCAAGGTGGCGCGGGTCTTGCCGGGAATGCAATCGGCATTTATTGATATTGGTCTTGAGCGTGCCGCTTTTATCCACTTTAATGATTTGGGCGAACAGCAAGCCGGGGGTCAGATTGAGAAAGTGTTATTTGAAGGTCAGACTCTCTTGGTGCAAGTACTCAAAGATCCCCTGGGGACTAAAGGAGCCAGACTCACCCGCCAAATCAGCATCGCAGGCCGTAATTTGGTCTATTTGCCGCAAATTCATCGGCCGCTAGGCCAAGAGATCCATATTGGAATCTCGCAAAAGATTGAGAACCCTGAAGAACGCGAAGCCCTCAAAAATCGTCTGAAGAGCCTTATTCCAGCTGATGAATCCGGCGACATCATTGTTCGCACTAGCGCCGAACAAGTTAGCGATGAAACCTTAATTTCAGATCTGCAATATCTTCGAACCACTTGGCAGCAAATCGCTCAACGCGCCAAAGAAAAGGCAGCTCCCGCACTCCTTCATCAAGACTTAAATCTGGCTGAGCGGGTATTGCGAGACATGGCCGGCCCCGAGACCAGTCAGATTCGGATTGATTCGGCCGAGAACTTTGAGCGACTGTCTCAGTTTGCACAGATGTTTATGCCACAACTTAGCTCCAAACTCACTCTCTATCGAGGTGAACGCGCCCTCTTTGACCTGTTCGATATTGACTCTGAAATTAACAAAGCCTTGGGTCGACGGGTGGATCTTAAATCGGGCGGCTATCTAATGATTGATCAAACCGAATCGATGACCACGATTGATGTGAACACGGGAAGTTTTGTTGGAGCTCGTAATTTAGACGATACCGTATTTAAAACCAATCTAGAAGCCGCTCAAGCA
>JBEDHB010000052.1:0-8782 GCA_041174325.1 Pseudomonadota bacterium | reverse complement strand
GCATGACCTATTCGAGCGCTTGGTTTGGGGCTGACTCGAATGCCAGTTTGGAGCTTGCGCAACGGGCAAAATATCGCAATATCCTAAATTCTCTGGCACTTCAACCCAATAGCAAGATTCTAGAGATTGGTTGTGGGTGGGGTGGATTTATGGAAGAAGCAGCCCTTGCCGGTCACCGGGTTACAGGACTCACCCTCTCAACCGAACAGCAGTCATTTGCAATGGATCGCGTCAATCGACAATGGCCCAATCGCCATGAAGTACGACTTCAAGACTATCGGGATTGCAAGGATCAATTTGATGGAATCGCCTCCATTGAAATGTTTGAAGCAGTTGGCGAGCAGTATTGGCCAATGTATTTTGAAACCATTGCCCGCTGCCTGAAGCAAAATGGCAAAGCATGTATTCAAACGATTGTGATCGCTGAAAATTTGTTTGATCGCTATCGTAAAAGTACTGACTTTATTCAGCAGTACATTTTCCCAGGTGGGATGCTACCCTCCCGAGAAGCATTTAAACACTATGCGCAACAAGCTGGTCTGCAAATCGAATGTGAATTTGCCTTTGGGCATGACTATGCCAAAACCCTTTACATTTGGTATGAGCACTTTAATCAAAAACTCCCGGAAATCCGGGAGCTGGGCTTTGATGAGCCCTTCATTCGGTTATGGAACTTTTATTTAATGTATTGCGCAGCTGGCTTTAAAGAGCAGAACATTGATGTCGTTCAATTTACGCTTAGCCACCAACCAAAATAAGGTAATCAATGAAACAGCCAACGATTCCCAACTATAAGCAACAACGCGTATGGGTAATTGGAGCATCGAGCGGCATTGGGGAAGCTTGCGTAAAGACCCTTTTTCAAAAAGGTGCTCGAGTTGCGCTATCGAGTCGTCGTGTTGAGCGACTTGAGGCAATCGCACAGACCTATCCAAAGGAAGATCATCTAATTCTACCTGTTGATGTGATGCGCGAGTCCGATATTCAAGATGCGTATCAGAAAATTGAAAACGAGTGGGGGGGCATTGATTTGCTGCTTTTTGTATCCGGTATTTATATCCCGATGCGAGCGGATACTTTCAATATGACCGATGCACAAAAAACCGTTGATTCAAATATCTTGGGCCCAATGCGCGCAGTTGCTGCTGTGTTACCCGCAATGCTTACTCGAGGCAGTGGGCATATTGCCATTGTGGGCAGCGTTGCAGGCTACAGCGGTTTACCCAAGGCATTGGCTTACGGGCCAACAAAGGCAGCCATGATTAATTTTTGCGAAACCTTATTTTATGACCTACAACCTAAGGGTATTGGGGTTCATATGATTTCCCCAGGCTTTGTAGAAACAGAAGCAACCGCTCAAAATGACTTTGAAATGCCAGCCCTCATCTCTGCCCAGACCGCTGCCAATGAAATCCTAGATGGAATTGCGCGCGGAGAGTTTGATATTCATTTCCCGAAGCGCTTTTCAGGCTTTTTAAAGTTCTTACGAATCTTGCCCTACCCAATCTACTTTTGGATATTGCGTAAGTTTGTGAAAATCTAATTTTATTTGTAGCCGTCTTTGCGGACTTTGTTCACTAAAAAATCCATCACTTGAATTGACTTCGCGCGCGAGCCAGCAATGGATGGTGAAGTAATGTATTTACCCTGGATCGCCACCGTTGGCACGCCATCGATGCGGTAGGCATTGCCCAATTGGTTAGCAGCACGCGCTTTCGAGAGAACAGCAAATGAGCGATAGGCTGCTAAGAATGCATTGCGATCAACCCCTTGAGCGGCCACCCAATCTGCAATCTCGTTTTCATTAAGCAGTCGCTTGTTCTCACGATGCATTGCAAACATCACTTTGTCATTGAGCGCCTCACCCTTTCCTAAAGACTCTAGGGCATAAAACAATAAACTATGAGGCATGAGTTCGTCACGAAAAGCAATGGGTACTTTCTTAAATACGACGTCTTTGTTCTGACGCTTTAACCAAGCCTTTAGATCGGGTTCAAATTCAAAGCAATGTGGGCAACCATACCAAAAGAATTCAATCACCTCGACCTTACCTTTTACATCAATCGGCTGGGCGATCGGTAAAACACGGTAATCAAAGCCCTCTTCAACTTTAATCGGGGCTTGCGCAAAAGCAAATGATTGAAGACCAATTAGAGTCAAGATCAGGGCAAGGGTTTTGAATAAGGATTTCATGATCGATTCACACGAATAACAGTTGGTTTAATTCCAAGGATGGTTAATTTACTGCGGACTGAGGTGGTATCTTCAATGCTGCCAAATGGGCCAATTCGAACTCGCCAAACCAAATTTCCGTCGACCGCACTCTCGCTCAATTGCGCCTGAATGCCCTGCATCGCTAAATTTGCTTTTTGTGCATCCGCTTCGGTGCGCTGGCTAAATACTCCGGTCTGAACATAAAACAAGGTATCGGCTTTTGGCTCAGGCTTCGCTTCAGGCGTCTTGCCGGCGGCAATATCAGCAATCGGATCGCGCGCAGGATCAGCCCCACCAATACCGGGAACCTTCGTCTGTAACGGTTTATTCAGATCAAGCTGAGGCGCACCTACTGCGGTTTCTTCCTCGGTCTCTTTGTCCGATTTTGGTGGGAGCGGCTTCATAAATGCCGGAGCACTCGGGGCCCGAACACCAGGCTTTTCTTGCGGCTGGGATTTCATCAAATACCACGCCACAATCAGCGCTAAACCCACCCCGACAAAAACACCGATCAAAACACCCATGATCATTCCACCAGACTCCGATGAGCCCAGCAGTTGGGTCGAAGATCGCTTTTCTAGTGCGTCAGATGATTTAATGTCAGCCATGACCTCTATCTTAACCCTTGCCCAAAAATACGAGCAAGCAACTGCAATTACATCTTTTGCGGGGCACTAACCCCTAAAATTTTTAGGCCATTCTCTAACACTTGCCGTGTGGCAGCTAGCAAGGCCAAGCGCGCTAATTTGAGTTGCTCATCGTCCACCAGGACGCGGTCTGCGTTATAAAAGGTATGAAAATCCCCGGCGAGTTCACGCAGATAGAATGCAACAGCATGAGGCGCCAAATCATGCGCAGCATTGGCTAATACCTCTGGATACTCAGATAATCGCCGCAATAAGTGATCGGCTGCCTTACTATCAAGCAGACTTAAATTGGCATGCTCTAGGTCGCTAGACTGACCGCTCCATTGTTGGAGAATGGAACAAATCCGTGCGTGGGCATATTGCACATAAAAGACTGGATTTTCATCATTTTGCTGTAAAGCCAGATTCACATCGAACACAAATTCGGTATCTGCTTTTCGCGAGATCAAGAAAAAGCGGACCGCGTCACGACCCCGCTGCAATGCTAGGCTACGTTCCGCATCGCTCATTTGCGCATGGATGCCACCCGACCATTCGACCAAATCTCGCAACGTAACATACGAGCCAACGCGCTTGGATAGTTTGACCTCTTCACCATCGCGAATGACCGTCACCATCTTATGCAACACATAGTCAGGATAGGTTGTCGGAATCGGCCAATCCCGTTTTTGCGCAACCCCCTGTATTCCAGAACGAACTCGAGCAATCGTGCCATGATGATCACTGCCCTGAACATTAATTACTTTTTCAAAACCGCGGCTCCATTTATTGATGTGATAAGCCACATCTGGAACAAAATAGGTATACGTGCCATCGGACTTACGCATTACACGGTCTTTATCGTCACCATCCATGGTCGTCTTTAGCCATAAAGCGCCATCTGCCTCATAGGTTTTATCAACCGCCTGAAGATCGCTAATAATTTGCTCAACGCTACCATCGGTGTACAAAGAGGATTCCAAATAAAAACGGTCAAATTGCACGCCAAAGGTTTTCAGATCCAGGTCTTGCTCTTTGCGCAAATAGGCCACCGAATATTGACGGATTTGCTCTAAATCTGACAAATCATGGTCAGAACTTTGGTAGGACTGGGCAATCTCCGCAATATATTCACCGTTGTAGGCTTCCTTAGGCCAATTGGGGCTTTTGGGATTTAAACCTTGTATACGCGCCTGCACTGATAGCGCAAGATTATGAATCTGGACGCCAGCATCGTTGTAATAAAACTCCCGATGCACATCGATATCTTGGCTATCTAGAAGATTGGCTAATGCGTCACCAAGAGCCGCTTGGCGTCCATGTCCAACATGCAAGGGTCCAGTGGGATTGGCGGATACAAATTCAATCATGGCCCGCTTTGGCAAGCCTGGGTCTGGCGTACCCATGCGATCCCGACGGCCAAAACACGAGCCCTCACGCAATATAAGCTCCACCACTGCAGACTTGGCCATAAGACTCAAACGAAAATTAATGAATCCAGGCCCAGCAATTTCAGCGCTTGCAATCAGTTGACCATATTCAGGAAATTGATTTAATTGGCCGAGAATAGCGTGTGCCAACTCACGCGGATTCGACTTCCAGGCCTTCGCGATTTGCAGGGCAATGTTGCACGCAACATCACCATGGTCGGCAACTTTGGGTCGCTCTAAATGCGGAATCGGAAATTCACCGGCTGCGAGTCCACGCTCTTGCGCTAAGGCATTCAAAGCGTTGGTAATGCATTGCGTGAGCTGAGTTTTTTGGCTTGACAACATAGAAGTGAAAGTTTATCAGTGATGGTAAGCTAAGCGCATGATCCATCAATTTCAGACCAAAAATGCGACCCCTGTCATCATGCTGGATGATCTAACACATCGGATATTTAATGCTATTGGTCGCCCATTTGAGAATCAGGGTATTTTTCTTCCAGAACAAATTCCGGCATATATCGAACGACTGCAAGCAGCAATTGATGCTGAACAAAATGATGCATCAAGTTCAAGCGCTACAGATGATGATCAATCAGCCAATCCTGACCCTTTGGGACGAAGAGCGTACCCGTTTCTTGAGCTGTTGCATCAGGCACTCCAAGACCAGGAGCCAGTGGTCTGGGGCGTGTAAAGAACTAATCCAATGAGCTTGCCAAGGAGCGCTTAATGTGGTCAAGCGATTGGCCGCTCCGTTTGGCCAAATCGTCTGCCTGATCCATCCCGATCTTCCCGACATTGAAGTATTGGGCATTTGGGTGGGCCAGATAGAAACCGCTTACACTCGATGCGGGATTCATGGCCAATGACTCTGTGAGACTCATGCCAATTTCGTCTGCCTTCAGAGCAGCAAACATCGCTTGCTTTACATCATGCTGAGGGCAGGCTGGATAACCAGGAGCTGGACGAATCCCCTGGTACTTTTCATCGATTAAATCAACTGGGGTTAATTGCTCATTCGCCACATATCCCCAAAGATCGGTTCGGACCCGCCAATGCATGAGTTCAGCAAATGCCTCGGCTAAACGATCCGCTAGGGCTTTAAGCATGATGGCACTATAGTCATCGTGTTTGGCCATAAATTGAGCGACTTTTTCATCAACCCCGTGGCCCGTGGTCACCGCAAAGCAGCCTGCATAATCACACACGCCGCTGGCTTTGCTAGCAACGTAGTCTGCTAAACAACGATTGGGGCGCATCACGCCATCGACGATGGGGCGCTCTGCTTGCTGTCTTAAGTTATGCCACACAAGAAATGGCTGAGACCGTTCCTCGTCGGCATAAAACAAAATATCGTCGCCATCACTATTGGCAGGGAAAAGACCAATAATGGCATCGGCCTGGAGCCATTGGCCTTTAATGAGTTTCTCCAACATGGCTTGCGCATCCTGATAAACGCGGCGAGCCTCAACTCCCACAACCTCATCATCCAAAATGGCAGGAAATTTACCTGCGAGATCCCAGGTCTGAAAAAATGGAGTCCAGTCGATAAACTTAGCAATCTCAGCTAATGAGTAGTTTTTAAATACCCGTCGGCCAATAAATTTTGGCTTAGCAGGTTGACTATTCATCCAATCAATTGACTCACGATTAGCGCGAGCAGCCTCTAGGCTAATTAGCGGGGTACTCTTTCGATTCGCATGCTGATGACGAATGCGCTCATAATCGGTCAACAAATCCTGCACAAACTTTTTCGCACCCTCGTCCGATAACAAACTTGAAGCAACAGAAACGGAACGTGATGCATCAGGAACATAAACTACTGGACCCTCATAATGTGGAGCAATCTTAACGGCGGTATGAACACGCGAAGTTGTTGCCCCCCCAATCAGTAATGGGGTTTTTTTGTCCCTGAAATACGCATCCCGCTGCATTTCTTGGGCAACATAGGTCATTTCTTCCAACGAGGGCGTAATTAATCCAGACAAGCCAACAATGTCAGCGTTTTCTTCCTTTGCCTTCTTTAAAATTTGATCACAGGGAACCATCACACCCATATTGACCACCTCGAAGTTATTGCATTGCAAGACAACTGTCACAATATTCTTTCCAATATCGTGTACATCGCCTTTAACGGTTGCAATTACAATTTTTCCCTTGGCTTTTCTTTCTCCGCCAGCCGCAACCAATTGCTTCTTTTCTTCCTCAATGTATGGAATTAAATGAGCCACCGCTTGTTTCATCACCCGCGCACTCTTAACCACCTGGGGTAAAAACATTTTGCCGGCGCCAAACAAATCGCCAACCACATTCATTCCGTCCATGAGTGGCCCCTCAATGACTTCAATGGGCCTTCCACCCGAACCCATAATTTCAGCACGTAGCTCCTCGGTATCATCCACAATAAAGTTTGTGATGCCATGGACGAGTGCATGGGTTAAGCGCTCGCGCACGTGCGCCTCGCGCCACAATAAATTTTCTTCTTGCTTAACGCCTCCACCCTTGTATTGATCAGCAATCGCCAATAAACGCTCAGTGGGTGTTTGACCATCTTTCTCTTTGAAGCGGTTTAGGACCACATCCTCAACACGCTCACGCAACTCAGGATCTAGGTCAGCGTATACCCCAAGCTGTCCAGCATTAACGATGGCCATGTCCATACCTGCTTTGATAGCATGGTATAAAAATACTGTGTGAATTGCTTCACGCACACGATCATTCCCGCGAAATGAAAAACTTACGTTTGACACTCCACCGCTCACTTTAGCAGCCGGTAAGTTCTTCTTAATCCATCGGGTTGCCTCAATAAAGTCAACCGCATAGTTGTCATGCTCCTCAATCCCGGTTGCGATCGCAAAAATATTAGGATCAAAAACAATATCTTCCGGAGAAAAATCGAGCTCGTTAACCAAAATCTTGAATGAGCGCTCACAGATTTCAATTTTTCTTTGATAGGTATCTGCTTGGCCTTTCTCATCAAAAGCCATTACAACGGTGGCTGCACCATAACGCTTTACTAATTTAGCGTGCTGCTTAAACTGCTCTTCGCCCTCTTTGAGCGAAATTGAGTTCACAATAGCCTTACCTTGGACACACTTCAGTCCAGCTTCGATCACAGTCCATTTGGATGAATCCAGCATAATTGGAACACGAGCGATATCTGGCTCAGAGGCAATCAGATTCAAAAAACGTGTCATGGCCGCTTCGGAATCGAGCATGGCCTCGTCCATATTGATATCAATAATTTGGGCCCCATTTTCAACCTGCTGTCTAGCAACGGCGAGAGCCTCATCAAATTGATTATTTAAAATCATCCGAGCAAATGCTTTTGAACCAGTAACATTGGTGCGCTCACCAATATTCACAAACCCGATCTGAGGTGAAATATTACATGGCTCAAGCCCCGATAAGCGCATTGGCTTAAGTATTTGTTGGGTCATTCTTACTCTTCTGCGGTATCGCTGTGGAAAGGTCTTGGCTTTCTTGTTGCCATCTTTTTTGCAATTTGTCTAATATGTTCGGGCGTAGTACCGCAACACCCCCCAACTATATTTAAAAGACCATCTCGCGCAAATTCATCAACAAGGCTCGAGGTTACTTCTGGTGTTTCATCAAATCCGGTTTCACTCATAGGATTTGGCAAGCCTGCATTCGGATAACAGGAGATGGCAGTGTCGCAAACGCGCGCTAATTCTGCAATGTAAGGTCGCATTAATGCAGCACCGAGAGCGCAATTTAAACCAAAGGTCAGAGGCTTAATATGGCGCAGACTGTTCCAAAACGCTTCTACAGTCTGTCCCGAAAGAATTCGGCCCGATGCATCCGTGACCGTTCCTGAGATCATCACTGGTAACCGCTCACCGGATTCTTCAAAAAATTCATCGATCGCAAACAAAGCTGCTTTGGCATTCAGGGTGTCAAAGATGGTTTCAACCAATAGCAAGTCGACACCGCCCTCAAATAGCCCCTCTACCTGTTCACGATACGCTGCTCGTAAGCTATCAAAACTCACATTACGAGCGCCTGGATCATTCACATCCGGCGAAATGCTAGCAGTTTTAGGGGTTGGACCAATTGCGCCAGCTACGAAGCGCGGCTTCTCCGGGGTTGAGTACTGATCGCATGCTTGCCGCGCCAACCTAGCCGCCTGCACATTCATCTCTCGTGCCAATCCTGGCATTTTGTAATCATCTTGTGCAATTGAGGTAGCGCCAAAAGTATTTGTTTCAATAATATCGGCGCCAGCCTCCAAGTATTGCGCGTGAATATTCTTGATGATTTCTGGCTGAGTTAGTACCAATAGTTCATTATTGCCTTTAAGATCAACTGGGTGGTTTGCAAAGCGCTGAGTTGTCTTTAATCCTCTGTAATCTTCTTCTGTAAACTTTTTTTGTTGAATCATTGTTCCCATTGCGCCATCCAAGATTAATATGCGCTTACTGAGTAGGCTTAATAGCTCAGCTCCACGACTATATGGCTTTAGTTGACTATATTGGGATTGCATTAATTTAAAAG
>JBEDHB010000051.1:0-8894 GCA_041174325.1 Pseudomonadota bacterium | reverse complement strand
CAAGCTCCATGAAGGAAGTGGGCGCTGGTAAAAAGACAGTCATTTATGGTTGGTCACAAGGTGGTGGGGCAACAATTACGGCTGCAGGCCTCCCTGATTATCAGGCGCAAAAAGGCACCGCCGCAGATGATTTGCAATACCTCGGATTTGTCGCATTGGCTCCAGAGGATGTGGCAGCAATGCTACCTAACATTCCTAAGGATGAGGCGAGCGCAAAGAAGCTAGTGAGCGGTTTTACTCAGGCCAATGTTCCCAATATATTTTTATTTACCCATTACGTCATGGGGCTATGGGGTACTCAAGCCGCCTTCCCAAATTTAAAATTATCTGATCTATTGACCGATGAAGGCGTGAAGGCTGTTGAGAAGCTAGCGAGCAATAAATGTGTTCATGTACTCTCAGATACCTTTAATTTTCTTTATGGCGATAGCTATAAATCGCTCTTGAGGCCCGAGCCAAGTAATGCCTTGGCATGGATTAAGGGCTTTGTTGATGGTAGTGTGAAACCAGTGAAGCCTGTAGCGCCCGTGATTATTTATTGGGGCTCTAAAGATGTGACGGTACCTCCTATCATGGGCGAGCTCTATCAAAAACAGATGTGCGCAATGGGCGCAAATGTTTCTCGGATCCAGTTACCGGGTGAGCAATCGCACTTTACGACCCCAGGTGTTTCAGCACCGATGTATCTTGAGTGGGTGAAGGACCGCGTTGCAGGCAAGCCATTAGCGAATGGCTGTCCAAAGAGCTAGTTTCATTGATGAGTGATAGGGTTATTTAATTCCTATCACTCTTCATGAATTACCACTTAATCGCGGTCTAATTTAGGAAATTCTTTTTCTCAGCTGTGCCAGCTTCATAGGTGAGCATAATGGCGTAGGGCTACACAACCTTAACCGATAGAAGTTCTTTATCTTCAAAACAATCACTCGTTTTGATGATCGCTGTATCGGCAATACTCGTTTTACAAAAAGTTTGATACTTCTGCCAAAGGGGAAGCCAGGCACCAAAATCCCCATCGCCGGCTGGTCGAATCATCAGATTAGGGTTCATTGCAATGATCCTTCATTGTCGGTGGCATGGTACCGGAATCAATCATTTAAGAAAGCAACGATTAGGATACCCGAACTAGTTTGGATGGTCAGTTGTATTGTTACCCCAAGCAATTGGTTTACCTCGTATCCATTGCCACCATCCGCTAATTCGCCAATAGGATTCGCGTTGACGGTAACCAAGGGGCTCGATGAGCCCAATGAGGCCGAGTCGAAGTATTTGTTTGAGGTTGGGAAAGGTGAAAATAAATGCATCGTTCATGGCTAGCGCATACCAAGAATAAAAGCCAGTAATCAAGAAGATTAGAACGCCATAAATGAGAAATGCTGGAATCGATAGCAATCCAAATAGCATGGCACTCATAAAACAAATAAGACCAAGGAGTTCGAAGATCGGCGCAAACGATTCAATGAAGACCAGATGCGGAAATGCCATCCAGCCAATGAGTGGATTTTGTTGATTAAAGGCCAGGGATCGATGCCGCTTCAGACTTTGCAGGGCACCATACATCCAGCGAACACGCTGCATTCGTAGATGTCTGGCATCGGTTGGAACCCGAGTCCAGCAGATGACATCTGGAATAGTCCAGACATGATAAGGAATCTGGCATTTAAGAAAATGTTGATGGATCGAGAGAATGATCTCCAAATCTTCGCATACAGACTCTTGGCGATAGCCGCCAACTTTAATGAGGGCCGAACGTTTGAATACCGTCAGCGCGCCCCCAATAATTAATAAGCCATCGAGATAGGACCAGCCAGTGCGCCATGAGGTGAAGGAGCGCAGATACTCAATGATCTGAATGGCAACGAAGACCGGCTGATCAGACTTGCGGCGTGAGACTTGTCCGTCGCGCACAATGATCTCGTTACTTGGCGAAATGGCCCCACCTAAGGCCACCAAATCTGGTTCATCGATAAACTTCACGACCATCTTGCGTAATGAGTCAGGCGTAATAATGGAATCCGCATCAATGCAGCAAATTAATTCGGTATTGCAATGATCAATCCCAACATTCAGGCTATCTGCTTTTCCCGAATGTTCTTTCTGTATCACATACAGGTTTGGATGGCTGATCGATCGGTAGCTAAGGATTGGCTTACCAGAGCCAAGTTCAGAATACCGTTGTACCGGATAAGGTTGAAGCTCATAGGTTTGACTCAGTAGCGCAAGGGTCTTGTCGGTTGAACCATCGTCCATCACGATGACCTGAAACGCTGGGTAATCGGCTGAGAGAGCGGCCGCTACCGTATCTAGCATTTTTTCCCCTTCATTAAATGCTGGAATGATGAAACTTACTAATGGTGCATGAAAGCGCTCAAACGGAATCTTTTCATGATTAATCGCCCGAAACCGAATATGCTTGATGTGTTTACGAAATAAAGTAGCGACGATTCCGTAGGTCAGTAAGGCAAGTAATAAATGGAGATGAAAAAAATACTCCATGAAGCGGATCACCAAACTCATGAAAGATGTTGGGTTCATGGCGCCCTCAAATAGCGGGTAAATTCTGCTGGAAGTAGGATTGCACTCCTACCGGCGATTAGGTCCTGAAGATCGTTTGGATCTAATTGCAGTAAGCCTGTTAGTGTCTGACTAATGCTTAGTGATTTCTGTTGATAGTAGGCAAGAATGGTTAAAACAGCGCCCATGCCATCAAGTCTCACGAGAGCCTCGGCTGCGAAGCTGCAGCATGATGGGTCATCTAAATAGCGAATCAGGATGCTGCGGTAATCATCTTGCTTAAGTAATCCAATCGCCTCAATTGCAATTGCATGATTTTTGGCAAAAAAGCTTGCAAGCGATTGATCAATGACCTGTTTGATTCGGATGTCTTTAAAGAGTCTAAGATCGATTGGTCGCAATTTACTTTCGAGGGCGCGCACAATTGCATAGCAAGTATCAATTGGATGCTTATCAATATATTGATTAAGAGTATCAATGTGTGATTGGTCGGGTTGGTCAGCATTGAGAAGTTGATTAATCAATTCAGTTGCGTGGGCTTGTTTGATCTGGTGGCTATGGTGCGATTGGAACTTATGAATAATTACACCCATACATCCCAAAATTCCCAGAATAAAAAGGCCGCTGAGGTAAAGAGCGTATTGCAGGAGGGGGTCAGAAAGCCACTCGAAATCCAACTTGCACCCCGTTGCGTTGATAAAAGCTTCCTTGTTTAGCGTGCCATAGAGCGCCAGTCAATGCATATTGCTTCGAGAGCCAATAGATCCCGTCTACTTGATATTGCTGGGTATCAATCGTTGTCAGATTGCCAATATTCACGACCGTCGGTTCATGGCCGCTGGCATAAGTGAGTCCTAAACGGTTACCATTGCTGCCAAACCATTGCACTTGGTATCTACTTAGCCAACCACTCTTTTGATGATTGAGTGTGGAATATGTCGCAAGATAAGCTATGCGGAAGGGCCCTAAATATTTATCAAGTCCAATATTCTGATTTGCCGTATCACCATCGGTGTAATTACTTTGTCGTGCGGATAGAAAGTAATTAAATTGTTGGGGCAGTTTTCCAACCCATCCAGCCCCATAGAGTTCTTTGGGTAAGAAAAAGGGATTATGGGTATAACCACCTTCAATATTAATAACTCCATAGCGGGTTGGGTAGGCGTAGTTTGCATAGATGGATTGATCGGATTGGTCAAAGCGATTGGCGTTCTGGAGTTGGGTGTACAACAAGCCATACTGCTTCATGGGGAGCATTAAATCGAGATATTGAGCATCCCATGGTTTGTAATTATTGGTGAGATTTTCGTAGGAGGCGCCTACCTCGACATAGGGCTTTGAGTCAAAAATTGCGGGACGATCGATGGCCGGTCTGGTGGGATCCTCGAATTGGCCATAGGCAAGCCCAGGCGCAATCATGAGCCCAATCATCGATCGAACGGGGAGGTAACATCTGCCGCTTTTTTTGCTCAATATCATCCATCCGATTACTTATAAATCTTAGTGTAAGTCAGTTTTCATGCTCCGAGCTCTTTGGCTAGATTTATTGCTCTCCATAGGAGATAAACCTATTGATTTATATGAAAAATTCATGAAAAATGCAATTGCAATTTCATCCCCCAATCCATCTCCTTTTCATCATGAAAGCACGCATGACCCTCATCCAAAAAGTACTCACAATCACTTTCGTACTGCAAGCATCGTTTGTATTTGCCAAAGGCAATGCCGACACCATTTTTTATGGTGGCCCGATTGTGACCGTAAACCAGAAAAATGATGAGGTTCAAGCCTTAGCAGTTCAGGGTGGCAAGATTGTGGCGGTGGGTACCAAGGAATCAGTCACAAAAGATTGGCAATCTAAATCTACGCAGTTGATCGACCTTAGAGGCCAAACCTTAATGCCAGGTTTTGTGGAGCCACACGTTCACATCATGATTACCTCGGTATTTGAGGGCTTGGGATTAAACCTCAGTAATTTCACCTTACCGTATGACACCAAAGAAACGTTGATTGCCAAAATGAAGGCGCATTTGAAGAATGTGCCCAAGGGCGGATGGTTATTTGGCTTTGGAGTGGATCCATCGCGTACCTCACCCTTTATGGCAGAGCTTAATGCCGATGATCTCGATAAAGTATCAAAGGATGTGCCAATCTTTATCGTTAATCAATCAGGCCATATTGGATACGTTAATCGCAAAGCCTTTGAGCTTGCTGGTGTGACCGATAAGACCCCGAACCCCAATGGTGGCGGTATTTATGTGAAAGATGCCAATGGTAAGCTGACTGGTAAGTTGGTTGAGCCACCATCGTATTTGCCATTTATGTCTAAGATGCCGAATCCGACTGAGGCAGAACTGATGGGCGCTATTTTGGGAACGATGCGCAAAATGGCATCGGTTGGGGTGACCACCGCCTCAGAGATGAGCGTCGGCGGTAATTTCGGGGTCGATAAAGAAATCGCTATTTATAAAGGCATCTTTGCTAAAAATCTCTCGCCCATTCGAGTTCGGGGTTATCTATTTAGTGAAGCGATGCCACCAGGATATAAAACCATCAAGCCGAATGAGGGCGATGACCGTTTGCGATTCATTGGGATTAAATATATCTCTGACGGTTCAACCCAAGGCTTAACCGCCGCACTACGCGAGCCCTACACCTATCCCAAGGGAAGTTCTTGGAGTGGGGCGCTCAACTACAAAGATGATGAGATCTACCAATCCATGAAGTCCTATTTTGATCAAGGTTGGCAAATCTCAACCCACTCAAATGGCGATAAGGCGATTGATCAAACCCTCAAAAGCTATACCAAACTCTTAGCAGGCAATACCAGGCCGCAAGATCGCCGGTTGCGTATTGAGCACTTCACGGTCAACCATCCCGCACAAGTTCAGCAAACCGTGAAATTAGGCATTATTCCTAGTTTTACGATTGGGCATGTCGATTATTGGGGCTCGGCTTTCTACAACTACCTAATTGGTGCAGATCGAGCTAAACGGATAGACCCCGCTGGGGAGATCAAGCGTGCCGGTGGCAAGTTCACTCTGCACAGCGATACCCCGGTATCCAATGTAGGCCCACTCAATTACATTACCGAGTCGGTAACCCGGATGTGGCAATTACCACCCACCAAAGCTCTAGGTCTAGATCAAGCAATCTCAGTTGATGATGCGATTCGGGCAATTACGATCGACGCCGCCTACCAAATCTTTGCTGATCAATTGGTTGGTAGCCTAGAAATTGGTAAGCAAGCTGATTTAGTGATTTTGGAAAAGAATCCGCGCAAGACTAAGCCCGAGGAGATCCGTAATATCAAGGTGATGTCCACCTGGATTGATGGCAAGCAGGTGAATTGGAAATAATCATCTGAAATCAAAACCAACCGGGAGAGTGTGAGCGCTTTGCGGCTACTGATAGGAATAAGGACGGGAAGCTTACTCTGCAAGAAGCGAAGGCGGGAATACCAAGAGTTGCACCAAACGTTCAGCGCATTGACACCCAAAAGAAGGGTTATGTAAGTACCGCTGATATTAAGTCAATACGCCATCATGCTTGATTAATGATGTGATTTGGAATCAAGGAAGCAGTGCGAATACAATAAAAATTCTAAAACTGTTAAAAACTAACTAATGAGCTTGGCATGAGGCTCCCAAATTTCCTACGATTTCTACCTTGGCTGTTATTGGCTCACATTGGTATTTGTTTTGCCCAGCCCAGCCCCTCGTCTCCTATTCGTTTGCAACTTGCCTGGTCTCATCAAAGTCAATTTGCTGGTGTTTATGTTGCTCAGCTTCGGAAGCATTTTGAGAGTGAGGGTATTGATGTCATTACCTTCCCAGGCGGGTCTGGTATCAATCCGCTTGAGGAACTTAAAAATGGTAATGCTGATGTTGCAATCTCATGGTTTAACAATGCGTATGAATTATCAAAACCAGGATCGCGAATTACTAATATTGCACAATTATTTTCAGGCTCAGCATTAAATATCGTTTGTCGTATTAGTTCTGGGGTCTATATTCCCAAGGATGTCCGAGGTAAAAAGATTGGGGTCTGGGGGGTTGGCGATCAAGAAATTTTGTTGGAGCTCTTAGACCGACTGGAAATTCCGAGAAATTCGGTTGAGCTTGTCATGCAACGTGCGAATGGCCAAGATCTAATTGATGGTAATGTCGCCTGTGCAACTGCAATGTCCTACAACGAGTACTGGAAAATTTTGCATTCGGGCATACCGAGTGCTGACCTAGTCGTAGTCGATCCTCAAAAATACGGCACGGTTAATATTGAAGATGGCTTATATGTCATGAGCGATCGCTTGGAAGATCCTATTTTTCGGGAGCAAATGGTTCATCTCATTCGAGCGTTGCGCAAAGGTTGGTCAGAGGCACGAATTGCGCCAACGCTTGCTGCCCAAGCTGTACAAAATATTGCTCCTTCGCTTGATCCTGCTCAACAATTGCATATGTTGCAAGTTGTTCTCGATTTGATTCCTAATGACAATAAACAATTTGGCTTATTGAATCTTGGTAATTTTGAGAAAAGCGTCCGGCGCTTGAGTGTTGTCTCAAAAAATACCGAGCTTAATCCAAATTCGCTTTGGACGCATACCATTTGGAATGAATTGCAAAAGCAAGATGGCCGCAAATTACCTCTTACAGAAGCCACTCGCTTTTATGTGACTGAGATTGTGAAATCGACTTGGTTTAAGTTGTTAATTTATTTAGCAGCATTCACATTTGCGTTGTCTGGAACGTTAGAGGGCATTAATCGTAACTATGATCTATGGGGCCGTTTAGTCCTTGCTTTCTTATCCGGTCTAGGTGGCGGAACAATCCGTGACATCATTATTGGTGGTGAGCGACTCGACTTTTTCTATGTAAAAGATGTGGTCTTCCCAACAGGTATTTTGCTGATCGTTCTTACAGCAAGTCTTGTTGGTCTGAGATACCGAGATTTTCATCATACGGACGCATTTAAGAGTGTAAAAAAGTATACGGATGTGATTGGTTTTGCTGGGCTAGCCACCCTAGGAGCGATGCTCGCTCTGGCGTCTGGAATGGCTTGGTTCTGGGCACCGATTTGTGGCGCACTTTCTTGTGCTGGGGGCGGTGTTTTACGAGATGTTTTGGTAAACCAAGAGCCGCATACATTCAAGGGTGTCATTTATGAAGAGGCAGCGGTAGTAGGAGGCTTAGTTTTAACCTCTGGCTTATTTATTTCGAATTACTATGAGTCAAGTAAGTGGCCCGTGCTGATTACCGTAGGTTTTACATTTCTCTTTTTAATTACTCTACGCCTTGCTATTTATAAATACAAGCTTCAGTATCCCGAAATACTCGGCGGTCCAAAACGAAACCCTTAAGTTCATTAAAAGCAAGTTGTCATGAGTTATGAGCTCGTTTGGTTTAAACGTGACCTGCGTTGCGAGGATCATGCTGCCTTAGTTCATGCCGCAAAACGTGGTCCGATTCGCTGCATTTATGTGATTGAGCCAAGCCTTTGGCAGCAGCCCGATATGGCCCTCGGGCATTTTATGTTTATTGCCGAGTCGCTAGTTGATTTGGATGCAGAGCTCAGAAAACAGGGTGGAGGCCTGGAGGTATTCACGGGTGAGGTGATCGACATCCTTGAGCGCTTATGGCAAAGCCAACCCTTTACTGGGCTGCATTCGCACGAGGAGACCGGTAATCAATCGACGCATGACCGTGATCGACGCGTAGGGCGTTGGTGCCGCGATCATCAAATAGGGTGGCATGAGTACCCGCAGTTTGGAGTCGTGCGGCGCCTCAAAAACCGCAACGCGTGGCAGTCGGCTTGGGAGCGTCATATGGCAAGCTCGCTAGAAATGGTTCCAAAACTTACATTCTGGAATGACTCCACACCGTTGCTACCAGAAATTAATCCTCCAACGCACCTCCAGCATGATCCCCCAAAGCGTCAGCGTGGTGGACGCATTCTTGCGCTTCAGACCTTAGATGATTTTTTGATGTGCCGCAGTCAGCGCTATCGTGGTGGTATCTCATCACCCGTGACTGCTCCTCAAGCATGTTCCCGAATCTCCACCTATCTTGCCTATGGCTGTCTGAGTATGCGCGAGGTAGTGAGTCGCACACGCGCAAGACTATTGGAGGAGGGGATTTCATCTTCGCAAAAGGCAGGATTACGAGCCTTCCTGAGTCGCCTCTATTGGCACTGCCATTTCATTCAAAAGCTCGAGAGCGAACCCGAGATTGAGTGGCGTAATATGCACCGCGGCTATGATGGCCTGCGCGAGGATGACTTTAATCACGAGCATTTTGAGGCATTGAAGGCTGCACGAACTGGTTGGCCAATGGTCGATGCATGCGTGGTGATGCTACGCGAGACCGGTTGGCTGAACTTTCGGA
>JBEDHB010000050.1:0-8904 GCA_041174325.1 Pseudomonadota bacterium | reverse complement strand
CAAATATGGCATTGGGCGGTATTACCCCGAAACAGCGACTAGCCATGGTTGCTTAATGAATCCTACTTCTGGGTTCGGTTAAAAATGGGGGGATTACCCCCCCATCCCGCTTATTCCCAGCTCTGTCCACCAAGGTTATGCCCGCCAATACTTTGGGGAGCCGTTAACGGAATCAAAATGGGTTTAATTGGGTGTAAAAAATGGGAAATCCATAAATAATTCTTAATAATTGGGTGTAATTGGGTGTAAAAATGGGTGTAAAATGAGATATGATCAAGTCTGACACCCTAAAAATTAGCCCTGAACTTCTTAAGCTCATCTCAAAAATTGATGAATTTAAGGGGGCATGGCGCGCACTAGGGGCACTTGCACCCGAGAGGCTCTCAAAACTACGTCGTGTAGCAACCATCGAAAGCATTGGCTCCTCAACACGCATTGAGGGTAGCAAATTATCCGACAGAGAAGTCGAGCAACTGCTATTAAACCTACAAATAAAAGAATTCTCAACTCGTGATGAACAAGAGGTTGCTGGCTACGCTCAGATTATGGATTTGATTTTCTCAGCTTGGGATGAAATCCACTTTACCGAAAATTACATCAAGCAGTTACACCAGCAACTATTAGGCTTTAGCTCAAAAGATGAATGGCATCGAGGTCAATACAAAACTAGCTCAAACAGCGTTGCCGCCTTTAATGAACAAGGTGTGCAAATCGGGATTGTTTTTGAAACAGCAACACCATTTGATACACCGCGCCTAATGACAGAGGTGGTTGAATGGGTTAGGACGGAACTTGATAAAAAAGAATTGCATCCACTCATCATCATTTCCCTGTGGACCGTCATCTTCTTAGAAATTCATCCATTTCAGGATGGCAATGGTCGCCTATCGCGTGCACTAACAACATTGCTGTTACTAAAGACTGGTTACGCCTATGTGCCATACAGCTCTCTGGAAAGCATTATTGAGCAAAACAAAGAAGATTACTACCTTGCTCTCCGCCAGACCCAGGGAACGATCAGAACTGAGAGCCCCAACTGGCAGCCATGGGTTAAATTTTTCTTTCAGTCTTTGGCTGAACAAGTACAGAGACTTGAGAAAAAAGTGGAGCACGAAAAGATTGTCTTAGCTCCTTTGCCAAACCTATCGCTCAAAATTGTTGAGCTTGCTCGTGAACATGGCAAGATCACCATCAGCGATGCTGTTCATCTTACTGGCGCCAATCGAAACGCCCTAAAGGTGCATTTTAGAAAGTTGACTCAGTTAAGTCATCTAGAGCAACATGGCCAAGGTCGTGGAGTTTGGTACTCCCTAAAATGAATTTATTCCTGATACATAAACGCGTGATTTATCAGCAGAAAGTAAGTTTTTGTTCGATTCCCACCAACTCCACCAATTGGATGTTGGAACCGTTTGAAACGGCTTCCAACTTAAGGTGTTTGCAGAACACTCTCCATCTGCATAGAGAGCTTTTCGTAGTGGCTTAAGGCTAATTTAGTTGGGATAATGTGTTTTTTACGAGCATCGGCTTTGTCAATTGACAGCTTGATATAACCCATCGCCTGCAAATTTTTTATCCGTCCATGAAGGGTTGCTTGAGAGCCAAGCTCATGGGCGGTTAATAAATCCCCAACCAAGATCGTTTGTTGACGATCCCATGCCAGCATCACCCGATTTAATAACTGCTCCTCCGTGAAATCTAATTTCTTCCCAGGATTGATGCGATCTAGGGCATCTAAGCAATTCAGAAAACGAACATACGACAAGGAACGATTTGGCATGTACTTAATTAGGCAAAAAAAATATAATGACTGACACTAAACTAAAAGATCTTCATTAACAATAATTTTCGTCAACTTTTTATGGATACGGCAAATTCCTCAAGAGAATCAGCGATATCTGTAAAGACGATTATCGCTTGCGCTTTTGTTTATACCCTCCTATTTTACTCAAATGATTGGCTGACTGCCTTTTTAGAAGCAGCTCCAGGCGTGAATTGGATTTATCTACCTGCTGGACTCAGACTATTTCTGGTCCTAATTTTTGGTCTATCAGGGGCCCTCGGTATCGCCGTTGCTTCTATTTTGATTACCGGCGAGCGAGATTTGGGTGATGGCATGGTCGACATGATTGGAATTGGGCTTATTTCAGGATTTAGCCCTTACCTCGCACGCCTACTGGTGATTCGTAATCTACAAATTAACTCTGATCTGAGCAACCTCAATATACAGACGATTGTTATTAGCGTTCTGGTCTTTGCTCTTTTGAGTACTGGCTTACATCAACTGTGGTTTATGCTAATGGGCATTCCAAGTGGTAGCCTCATAAATTCAATTGTTATGCTAACTGGTGATGTTTTGGGAGCTCTATTATTTATTTCAATCTGCAAATTTGGAATAGACTTCTACAAGAAATTTTCTAAGAAAGAGTCGCTCCTTTAAAACATTGCTCCATTTCCATCCGGATTTTGTAAGCATCCGTTGTTTTATCAATTAATACATCCTCCCAACAAAGACTTTGTCCTTTTTTTACTGGCCTAATGACTTTGATCTGATGGGCTAGACCTAGCGGTAACCCCCCCATGGTTTTGGATTTTTTAGCGGGCAATAATTTCCCCCATACGGTATAGCCACCCTCGCCATCGAGGACATCACCTGGATGAAGGTCGCGTTTCGCGGTCGCAATCACATCGGCATTCCAACAGTAAGGTACTCCAGTCGCCTCTTTACGAAGGGCAACGCTCGCAACCGACATGCCAACCTCAAGGCCAATTAAATGCCAGCGCTTATAGAGCGTGAAATACTGTCCGCTGGGATCAGTATGGGCTTTGTACTCTTCAAAGCAATTCTTAATGTAATCGGTTTCCGCCTCAACCGTGACCCAAACCCCCATGCGAATGTCATAGGGTATTTTTCGACCGTCTTTTTCCAAAGAAGAGATTACTTCGACCATCCCCTTTTGTTCCAAATGCCCACCCTCTGAAATAGGTCGAGTAACCACTGGAATATCTTCGATGCTGGCTGGAGGGTATAAAAGGCCATTACTGGGGACCACTAGTCCAGTCGCGTTGGCTACTGCGGTTGATTCAATAGCAGGCTTGGAACCATCCAAAAAACTATTAAACATTTTGGGATTAAGGCCACCCCGTTTTGCCTGCTCGGGAGTTAAGCCATAGTAATTCCAGACCGTTTCAGGCGTTGAGTCCGCATAATGCGGCAACCATTGATGCCCTCTACCAGCTGCAACCACTGGAAAACCACAGGTGCGCGCCCAATCCACTAAATCACAAATTAATGCAGGTTGATCTCCAAATGCGAGCGAGTAAATCACATTTGCATCATGGGCCCTCTTGGCAAGTAAAGGTCCACAAAAGGCATCCGCCTCCACAGTGACATTTACAACATGCTTACCCTCTGAAAACGCTCGCAAACAATGTTCAACTGCCGCGATGGGATTACCCGTGCATTCCACAATAAGGTCAATCGCCGAATGTTGCACAATGGTTTGCCAGTCATCGGTCACATAGCATGTATGATCGCGAACCGCCAAATCAATCGACTGTGCTTCTAATTGAATAGGATCCCAGCCAACGATGGATAAATTCTGTTTGGCAACTGCGGGCATCAAATCGGCCACCGCTACCAACTGAACTCCAGGAGTCTTTGGGATCTGGGCTAAATACATCGAACCAAACTTTCCTGCGCCAATCAGCCCAATCCGAATTGGTTTTTGCTCAGCAGCACGCTTAAGGAGTTGTTGATAAAGACTCATGGCTTGCTCTTAGGGAGTGGTTAATCGATTCTGTTGATAGTCTGCGATCGCTTGCATAATTTCTTCTTGGGTGTTCATTACAAAAGGGCCATGCTGAACAATTGGCTCATGGAGTGGTTTTGCGGCAAGCCAAATGGCTTTTACCCCTTGATCACCAGATTGCATAGTCACTTGATCGCCCTCGCCTAAGACCAATGCCGCCTGACGTGGCGCTCGCTCCATTCGATCACCAACGGATAAATCACCCTCATACACATAGATAAAACTGTGATGCGAGATCGGTACTGGATGGCTAAAGATCTCGTGACTCGATAGATGAATGTCAAAGAATAAGGGTTCTGTGCTCAGCCCATGAATTGGGCCTGTTGTCAACGAGCCGTCTTCGGCTAGATATTCACCAGCAATCACTTTAATCAATCCGCCCTGAGGCAAATGAACTCTAGGAATAGACTCAGCTTGGATATCTTGATACCCTGCGGGCTTCATTTTTTCGCGAGCAGGTAAATTAATCCAAAGCTGAAACCCGCGCATGGCACCACTCTCCTGCTGAGGTATTTCTGAATGAATAATTCCGCGACCTGCGGTCATCCATTGCACACCCCCACTTTTTAAGTGGCCGCGATTACCCAAATGATCCTCATGCAACATGTGTCCCTCGAGCATATAGGTCACCGTTTCGAAACCACGATGCGGATGGGGTGGAAATCCAGCAACATAATCATTCGGATCGTTGGATGAAAACTCATCGAGCATCAAAAATGGATCCAGGCGTTGCCGGTCTTGACCGCCCAAACTACGACGTAAGCGAACACCCGCCCCGTCAGAGGTTACAACACCTGGAATTACTTGGATGATTTGCCGATCCATCACTTAAGCCTTTGGAGCTTGATCTTCGGGATGAATATCTAAAGCGATTAGAAACCTAGATACCATGTTATACGCTGCAATCACTGTTACCAACTCGACCAATTCGGTATTACCTAAGGATTCTTGCAGGCGCTTCATTAAGCCTGAATCAACCTGAATGGCTCGGGTCATTTGCAAGGTTAGTTCGAGAGCATCGCGCTCTAATGGGCTAAACGGGGAGAAATCAAAGTCATTCTCACCTAAACGTCGCATCGCATCGACTTGGGCTTGGGTGCCGCCCGCCTTGAGAAAGGGTGGCGCATGATGGAAGAACTCGTACTCAGCACCATTGAGAACCGCTACACCACACATTCCGAGTTCGCGTAACTTAGGATCGAGTGACAGTTGCTGCCGTACATTACCAATAAAATGATTCCAACCACGTGCCACTGGCTCACTATGCAACAGCATTCGATCCAGATTAATCAGCTGGCCACCACGACGCTTACGAATCTCAGCAACCAGATCGGCGGGTTCCGCTAAATCAAGGGGCTGGTACGGAATTAAGCGATCGTTTGTCATTGAATGAAGGGGTCTGTTTCAGTGCTATTAGTGTACCCATAAACTTGATCGATAATATTCCCATGAATCATCAACATTCGGGTTCCAACCCCCTTCCCATCCTCAATATTGCCGGCTATCAGTTTGTCCGTCTGGACGAGCTCGATCAATTGAAAGAATCGCTGCATCAAGTTGCTGCAGACCTTCGCCTCAAAGGCACGATCCTATTATCGGAAGAGGGTATCAATCTATTTCTGGCGGGAATCCAATCAGATGTTCAGGCCTTCCTCTCTTTTTTAAGAAACGATCCACGACTTGCTTCATTTCAGACCAAAGATAGCTGGTCGGGAACGCAGCCGTTTCGTAAGCTGTTGATCAAGATTAAAAAAGAAATTATTCGCATGAATCATCCGACCATTGCCCCCGAAAAAGGGCGGGCAAAGTTTATTTCGCCTCTGAAATTAAAAGAATGGCTCGATCGCGGGCACGATGATCTTGGTCGGCCCGTTGTGATGATTGATACGCGCAATGGGTTTGAGGTGGAATATGGAACATTCAAAAATGCCCTGCACTTCAATATTAATAAATTTAGTGAATTTCCTCAGGCGATTGAGGCTCATCTACCCGAACTGAGTGAGAAGACCTTGGTCAGTTTTTGTACGGGTGGGATCCGTTGTGAAAAATCAGGGTTGTATTTGCGTGAACGCGGTCTTGAACATAGCTATCAATTGGATGGTGGGATCTTGCAATACTTTGAAGATATTGGCGGGGATCACTATGAAGGCGATTGCTTCGTCTTTGACGAACGCGAAACCCTTGAGCCCAGCCTTGCTGCCAAGGCCCAGGGTAGACTCAAGCCTAGGAAAAATCAGGCTTAATCTAGCGTACTTAGTCAGACTTACCGACCAAATTGAAATGCTCAACGGCGGGTGGTTGAGTAAAAAATGGGCCAACAATGCTGCGCCATTTGGTGAACGCTGGGGATCCCCGAAAATCCACCGTATGGTTCTCAAGGGTCTCCCAATAAATCATCAATAGGTAGCGATTAGGCGACTCAATACTGTGATTGACTTTAAAGCCCCGAAACCCTTTGGCGGGAGCGATGGCGGTACGAACCCCTCGTAAGATCGCTTCATTAAATTCAGCTTGTTTATTTTCATCGATGCGAATATCAACCACTTCTAGAATCATTTTGCTCCCTTAAGATCACGGTTAAACATCAATTATCATCGATTTATTGATTGATTCAACGAATTTGTATGCATACCAAACCCATCATTGCTGTCTTAGGTGACTACGAGTGCTGCTTGCAACGCTATGCGGATTGGTCGCAGATTCAAGCGCGTGCCGATGTGCGATTTTTCCATGAGCCCCTGGATGGTGAATCACTCTATCAAGCCGTTCGAGATGCGCATGCCATTGCATTAGTTCGTGACCGCTCCCCATTTGCTGCATCACTCATTGAACGCCTACCAAACCTCAAGTTATTTGTTTTTACAGGACTGCGCAATGCCTTACTTGATTACGCCGCCCTCCTCAATCAAGGGGTGACAGTCGCTTGCACACGCGGCGGACCATCCAAAGAAACCACTGCTGAGCTAAGCTGGGCTCTCATTCTTGCTGCGAGTAAGCAGGTGGTCGATCAGTCTCAGATGTTGAATGGCGGCCAGTGGCGCAATGCCCATTCCGTACTGCCCATGCTTCACGGGCAACGTCTTGGAATTATTGGACTAGGCGGTATTGGTAGCTTAATGGCCAAAGTAGGCGCTGCATTTGGAATGGAACTGGTGTGCTGGAGCCCCAATATGACCCACGAACGCGCCAATGCGGCTGGGTGTGAGTTCTTACCGTTAGAAACGGTTCTTCAAACCTCAAAAATTGTAAGTTTACATTTGGTGGCTAGCGAGCAAACCAAAGGCCTAATTCATCGGGATCGCTTAGCGATGATGCGTACGGATTCTGTCTTGGTGAACACCTCACGCTCCAGTCTGATTGTGACCGAGGATTTAATTGCGGCACTCAAGCTTGGTAGGCCAGGGCAAGCTGCCCTCGATGTCTTTGATCAAGAGCCACTTCCAAAAGACTCTGAACTTCATCGCACCCCGAACTTACTCATGACCCCCCATTTAGGCTTTGTGGCTGAGCCTATTTTTCAGGGTTTTGCTCAAGGCCTTGTGGATACGCTTGATGCCTGGCTCAATGGCAAGCCCGTACCGATGCCCTACCCTGCCAATTCATAAGTTATGCGGCATAGCCCAGCTCGTTTATTTATTACTTTTACGCTAATTGGTTTATCGGGCTTTGGTGGCGTGCTGCCATGGGCCAGAAGAACCTTAGTTGAGCAAAAAAAGTGGCTGAGTTCTCAAGAGTTCAATGCGCTCTTGGGCGTTTGCCAATTAGTTCCTGGTCCTAATATTGTCAACCTTGCAGTGTGTGTAGGTGAACGCTTTGGGGGTGTGCGGGGAGCATTCGCCGCTGTTGGAGGATTAATGCTGGCCCCAATGACCGTTGTGATTTTGCTGGCCTTACTCTACGACCACTACGGAGAGTTTGAGGGTGTACAAGGTATTTTGCGAGGCATCTCTTCCGTGGGTGTTGGCTTAATCGCCGCTACGGGATTTAAGATGCTCAAAGATGAATTGGATTACCCACCAATGCTGATAGTGATTGCGATTAGCATCGTGATCGCTACCATCTATCAATTAGCACTTGGCTGGGTGGTCGCCATTACCTTGCCGCTTGCGCTAGTGGCTGCCTGGAGAAAAGCGCGATGATGATCGGGCTGGTTGGACTGTTTATCAAACTGTCCTTGTTCTCGTTAATTGCGTTTGGTGGAGTCAACGCTCTCCTCCCAACCCTGTATGACATTTCAGTCAATCAAGAGGGCTGGATTGACCCTCAAACATTCATTCATTATTTTGCGATTGCCCAGGCCACTCCAGGTCCCAACCTGTTAACCGTCACCTTAATTGGCTGGAATGCCTTTGGGTTAGCGGGCGCCCTCTTAGCAACTCTAGCCGTTTGCTGGCCTTCGTGTATTTTAATTTTTTATCTACAGCGCATGATCGCTAAACTGCAACATTTGCAATGGAAGAAAACCATTGAATACGCCTCAAGCGCGCTTGCGGTAGGCTTAGTACTGGCATCTGCCTGGCAAATTGCCATTCGGATTAATGGCAATTGGGCAGCCTATGCACTCACTATTTTTAGCATTCTGTTTGTCTTGCTCAGTAAGCGCCATCCTCTTTATCTGATCGGCTTAGGTGCAATCCTAGGATTTTTTGGATTTATTTGAGCGCGTGTACCGTCCAAATACCGAGAAAGGTCAGCAACAAGGATCCGCAGACATGCATCAAGGCAAGGCCTAAAGCGAGCATCAACTGATCGCGCTGCATCAACAAAACAACGTCGGCTGAGAAACTCGAAAAAGTGGTTAGTCCGCCCAAGAAACCAGTGATGATAAAAAGTCGCCATTGTGGCGAAATCGCCGGATGATCCAAAAAGAAAGCGAGCGCAATTCCAATCAGGTAAGAACCGACCAAGTTCGATATTAATGTTCCCATCGGAATCAAACTTGAAATGGGGCTGGATATTGAGATAAACCAGGCACGCAAGAGTGCCCCGAGGCCCGCACCACAAAAGATGGCGATTACTGATCCAAAGGCAGTAGACATTCCCATAACTGGGATTATGAAGGATTATAAACTGGGTCGATAGCCCAGATAGG
>JBEDHB010000049.1:0-8948 GCA_041174325.1 Pseudomonadota bacterium | reverse complement strand
CCCGTGTGATGATTGCGAAGCTTGGCCAAGATGGGCATGATCGAGGCGCCAAAGTGGTGGCCACTGCTTATGCCGATCTGGGCTTTGATGTGGATATGGGACCTTTATTTCAGACGCCGGAAGAGTGCGCGCGCCAAGCGATTGAAAACGATGTGCATGCCTTAGGGATCTCAACTTTGGCAGCTGGTCATAAAACCTTAGTTCCTGCGATTGTGGCGGAGCTCAAAAAACAAGGTGCGGATGACATCATTGTCTTTGTGGGTGGCGTGATTCCTCGTCAGGATTATGAGTTTCTGTATGAGGCGGGAGTGAAGGGCATCTACGGACCTGGTACGCCGATCCCCGCATCCGCGAAAGATGTGCTCGAGCAAATTCGTAACAACCTGCGCTAAGTCCCGGCCATGACCAAAGCCCCCAGCGACGAGCAGTTAGTGGCAGCTTTGCTCGGCAAACCCTGCGCTGCGCAACGTCGGGCACTAGCCAAAGCCATCACTCTGCTGGAGTCAACACGTCTTGATCATCGTGAGCGGGCCGATCAATTACTCAATACCATCTTGCCGCATACGGGGCAATCCTTTCGTCTCGGGATCTCAGGAGTGCCTGGGGTTGGCAAATCCACTTTAATTGAGAACTTAGGGCTTTACTTAATCTCAAAAGGTCATCGGGTCGCCGTGCTGGCGATTGATCCATCCTCAAGTTTGTCTGGTGGATCGATCTTGGGAGATAAAACCCGCATGGAACTCCTCTCAGTAAATGAAAATGCCTTCATTCGTCCAAGCCCCTCTTCGGGCACCTTAGGGGGTGTTGCAGAGCGCACGCGGGAGGTGATGCTACTGGCTGAAGCGGCTGGGCATGACGTGGTGATCGTGGAGACGGTTGGAGTAGGGCAAAGCGAGATTGCGGTGGCTGGGATGACCGATCTCTTTATGTTGTTGCAACTCCCTAATGCCGGCGATGATTTGCAAGCCATTAAAAAAGGGGTGATGGAGATTGCCGATCTCATCGTGATCAATAAAGCGGATCTGGATCCGGATGCCGCAACGCGCGCCCAAGCATTTATTACGAGCTCCTTGCGTTTAATGGGATTTCAGGGGAACCCGGATCACGCGGCTCATCATGCGGAACAATGGCATCCCGTGGTGATGCAAATGAGTGCCTTACTCAATCAAGGTGTGGCGCAGTTATGGGATGAGATCGCACGCTTTCAGGCTCTCGAAACCAGGAATGGTCATCTGCAGGCGCGCCGTCGTCAGCAAGCCACCGCCTGGATGTGGGAACGCATCGATAGCGAGCTCAAAAGTAATTTTAAGAACCATCTTGGCGTGCAACAGTTGTTACCTGCACTCAGTACCGCAGTGAATGCGGGAACGATTGCACCTTCCGTGGCAGCGCGTCGCCTACTGGACGCCATGCAAACACCCGATATTCGATAGGAGTTTCTATGCAAGACATTATTTCTCAGCTGGAATCCAAGCGTGAGTTAGCCCGACTTGGGGGCGGCCAAAAACGTATTGCCGCTCAGCACGCCAAAGGCAAACTTACTGCACGGGAGCGGATCGAGTTATTACTCGACGAAGATTCGTTTGAAGAATGGGATATGTTTGTGGAGCATCGCTGTACAGATTTTGGAATGGCCGATCAAACCGTACCGAGCGATGGTGTCGTCACCGGTTACGGCATGATTAATGGCCGCTTGGTCTTTGTGTTCTCGCAAGACTTCACGGTTCTAGGCGGTTCTTTATCGGAAGCCCATGCCGAGAAGATTTGCAAAATTATGGATCAAGCCATGAAAGTCGGTGCACCCGTCATTGGACTCAATGACTCCGGTGGTGCGCGGATTCAGGAGGGGGTGGCATCGCTGGGCGGTTATGCCGAGATCTTTCAACGCAATGTGTCGGCTTCGGGTGTGATCCCGCAAATTTCCTTGATTATGGGGCCATGTGCCGGTGGGGCGGTGTACTCACCCGCTTTAACGGATTTCATCTTTATGGTGAAAGACACCTCCTACATGTTTGTGACTGGACCCGAGGTGGTAAAAACCGTGACCCACGAAGATGTCACGGCAGAAGATTTGGGTGGTGCAAACACCCATTCCACCGTATCGGGAGTTTGTGATCTCGCTTTTAATAATGATGTCGAAGCGATCATGATGCTACGACGCTTCTATAGTTATCTACCACTCTCGAATAAAGAGAAGGCTCCGTTTTTGGGTGGCTTGGTTTGGTCCGATGAGCCCGATTACTCGCTCGATACATTGGTGCCGCTCAATCCCAATCAGCCGTATGACATGAAAGAGTTAATCCACAAGATTGTGGATGATGAAGACTTCTTTGAATTGCAGCCTGACTATGCGAAAAACATCATCATTGGTTTTGCACGCATTGGCGGCCAGACCGCCGGCATCGTTGCCAATCAACCGCTGGTACTCGCAGGGTGTCTGGACATTAAATCATCGATTAAAGCCGCTCGGTTTGTACGCTTTTGTGATGCTTTTAATATCCCAGTGGTGACATTGGTCGACGTGCCAGGCTTTATGCCAGGTACCGCTCAAGAGTACGGCGGGATTATTAAGCACGGTGCCAAGTTGCTCTATGCCTACGCCGATTGCACGGTTCCTAAAGTTACTTTAATTACTCGCAAAGCCTATGGTGGCGCCTACGATGTGATGGCATCAAAACATTTGCGAGGCGATGTGAACTTTGCCTGGCCTTCGGCAGAGATTGCCGTGATGGGACCGAAGGGTGCCGTTGAAATTATCTTCCGCGAAGAAAAAAATGATTCGCAGAAGATTGCCAAGCGTGAAGCGGAGTACAAAGCGAAGTTTGCAAACCCCTTTGTCGCAGGACGGCGTGGCTATATTGACGATGTGATCATGCCCCATGAATCGCGTAAGCGTATCGCACGATCACTTGCGATGTTGCAAGATAAGGATTTGCAAAATCCCCCCCGTAAACACGGCAACATTCCACTTTAATTTAACCGACCGATCAATCACTATGTTTAAGAAAATCTTAATTGCAAACCGCGGTGAAATTGCCTGCCGAGTGATGCTGACCGCTAAACGGTTGGGGATACAAACGGTTGCGGTGTACTCTGAAGCAGATGCCGAGGCGCGTCATGTGCGCATTGCGGATGAGGCCGTTTGCATTGGGCCGCCACCATCGCGCGAGTCCTACCTGCAAATGGATCGCATCATTGCGGCATGTAAAGAAACGGGTGCGCAAGCGGTTCATCCGGGTTATGGCTTCTTGTCCGAGAACGAAGAGTTTGCTAAGCGCGTTGAGGAAGAGGGCATTATCTTTATTGGCCCCAAATACCAATCGATTGCTGCGATGGGCGACAAGATCGCCTCCAAGAAACTCGCCTTGGAAGCAAAGGTAAACACCATCCCCGGACACAATGCGGCGATTGATGACCCACAGGATGCGGTAAAAATTGCGCAGAACATTGGATACCCGGTGATGATCAAGGCCTCTGCGGGTGGCGGCGGCAAGGGACTACGCGTTGCGTACAACGATCAAGAAACCGCCGAGGGCTTTGTGGCATGCAAAAACGAAGCACTCAATAGTTTTGGTGATGACCGGGTCTTTATTGAGAAATTTGTTGAAGAGCCGCGGCATATTGAGATCCAGGTGTTAGGTGATGCACATGGCAACGTGGTGTATCTGTGGGAGCGTGAGTGCTCTATCCAGCGCCGTCACCAAAAGGTGATTGAAGAGGCGCCATCCCCATTCTTGGATGATGCCACCCGTAAAGCGATGGGTGAACAAGCAGTGGCCTTAGCTAAAGCGGTTAATTACCAATCAGCGGGCACTGTGGAGTTTGTGGTTGGCAAAGATAAATCGTTTTATTTCTTGGAAATGAACACACGCCTGCAAGTTGAGCATCCTGTGACCGAATGCATTACCGGGCTTGATCTCGTGGAGCAAATGATACGAGTGGCAGCTGGCGAGAAGTTAGCATTTACCCAAAACCAAATTCCACGCAATGGCTGGGCCATGGAGTGCCGCATCAATGCGGAAGATCCATTACGAAACTTCCTACCATCCACCGGACGCTTGGTGAAGTATCAGCCACCGGCATCCAAAGATGGCGTACGAGTTGATACGGGTGTGTACGAGGGTGGTGAGATCCCGATGTATTACGACTCGATGATTGCAAAACTCATTACGCATGGTGCCAACCGCGAGGAAGCCATGAGTAAAATGCGCAGGGCACTCAATGAGTTTGTGATTCGGGGGATTCATTCGAACATTCAGTTCCAATCCGCTTTGTTGCAACACCCGCGATTCCTCTCAGGCCAGTTCAATACCGGATTTATTGCAGAAGAGTTTCCTAAGGGCTTTTTAAAAGGCTCCGTCGAGCCAGGTGACCCCAATCGTTTACCAGCCCTAGCAAGCTTTGTACACCGTCGCTATTTGGAGCGCGCCAAATTACTTGAGGGTCAGCTCTTGGGCCATGAAATGAAGATCACCCAAGAGTTTGTGGTGATGCATGGTGAGACCTCTTATAACACCAAGATTGAGCAACGTGATCACGGTTACCAAATATCAGTCAAAGCCAATCAAGGTAAGCAAACCATTGCGGATTATTTCTTAGAGAGCGATTGGCAACCTGGTTCGATTCGATTGATCCATCGTTTAAACGATGGACCCACTGCATGCGCACAAGTGGAGCGCCCAGGCTTGGGTTATGTGTTGATGCAAGACGGAGTGCATTTTGACTGCATCGTTTTAAGTCCATTTGGGGCTGAGCTGCAACGCCGCATGCCCTACAAAGCGCCTCCTGATACATCCAAGTTATTACTATCTCCCATGCCTGGACTCTTAACCAAATTGCATGTGGCTAAAGGTGATAAGGTCACCGCCGGTCAGAAATTGGTCGTGATTGAGGCCATGAAAATGGAGAACACGCTGTTTGCTGCGCAAGATGGGGTAGTGGACGATATATGTGCCAGTGAGGGATCCAGCCTGGCAGTTGATCAAATCATTATTCAGTTTGCGAAGTAATCATCATGAGCCGACCATTCAAGATTTTGGGGGTTCAGCAAATTGCCATTGGTGGCACCGATAAGCAAAAGCTCAAAGCGCTGTGGGTTGATTTGCTCGGACTGCAATACAAAGACACCTTTGTATCCGAGCGTGAGAACGTTGATGAAGACATTTGTGCCATCGGTCATGGCCCGCACGAGGTTGAAATTGATTTGATGCAACCCTTTGATATCGAGAAAAAGCCGGCTGTGCATCAAACGCCACTTAATCATATTGGTCTGTGGGTCGATGATTTGCCCAAAGCGGTGGAGTGGTTAACGCAACAGGGTCTGCGATTTGCTCCCGGCGGTATTCGTAAGGGTGCAGCAGGTCACGACATCATTTTTGTTCATCCTAAAGTCAACGAGGAGTTCATGTTCTCGGGTGAAGGGGTTCTAATTGAGCTGGTACAAGCACCACCCGATGTGATAGCCGCATTGGCATAAACCCCAATTTGTGTGCAGTGCAACAATTCAGGCATAATAGGCATTAATTTGTCATTTAATCCTTAAAACCGATTAGGAGTATTCATGTCTGGCGCCCCAACCATCGAATCCAGTGGCATTGAGCTCAAAGCCAAACTCAATCCGGATTTTGCAAGCGTTGTTTCCCCTGAAGCCCTCGAGTTCGTTGCCAAGTTGCATCGGGCCTTTGAGCCCCGTCGTCAGGAACTTCTCAAAAAACGGGTTGAACTCGCTAAAAAACTAGATGCTGGCCAAAAGCTGGATTTCTTGCCAGAAACCAAATCGATTCGGGAGGGTGATTGGAAAATTGCTCCGGTTCCCAAAGCATTGGAGACTCGACGCGTCGAACTCACCGGTCCAGTCGATGCCAAGATGGTGATTAACGCCCTGAACTCGGGCGCAGACTCCTACATGGCCGACTTTGAGGATTCCAATAGTCCGTATTGGGAAAACATCGTGCAAGGGCAGGTCAATTTAAAGAAAGCCGTGCGTCGTGACATCGAGCTCAACCTCTTTGGTAAGGAATACAAGCTCAATGAAAAAACCGCGACCCTAATTGTTCGTCCCCGCGGATGGCATCTCGACGAAAAACACATCTTAGTCGATGGTCAGCGTGTATCCGGTGGTATTTTTGACTTCGCCATCTTCACCTTCAATAGCGGCAAGTATCTAGAATCCAGAGGCTTGGGCCCATTTTTCTATTTGCCAAAGGTCGAGAGCCATCTAGAAGCCCGTTTGTGGAATGATATCTTCACCATGGCCGAGAAAGAGCTCGGTCTAAAGCACGGCAGTATCAAAGCAACGGTGTTGGTAGAGACCATTAACGCAGCATTTGAGATGGATGAGATTCTTTATGAGTTGCGTGATCACAGTTCGGGATTAAACGCCGGCCGCTGGGATTACATCTTCTCTGCGATTAAGAAATTCAAGCTGGATAAAAACTTCTGCTTAGCCGATCGCGTGAAGGTGACCATGACCTCGCCTTTTATGCGCTCGTATGCACTCTTTTTATTGAAGACCTGCCATAAGCGTGGCGCACCGGCAATGGGCGGTATGAGCGCTTTCATTCCGATTAAGAACGATCCTGAGAAAAATGCGATTGCGCTCGCGGCCGTGTCGACTGATAAGCGTCGCGAGGCGACCGATGGCTATGACGGCAGTTGGGTTGCTCACCCAGGCTTGGTTGAACTCTGTATGAATGAGTTCAAAGCTGTATTGGGAGATAAGCCTAATCAATTTGATCGTCAACGCGATGACGTTCAGGTAACGGCCGCTGATCTACTTAACTTTGTGCCAGAGGGTCCGATCACGGAAGCAGGACTGCGTTACAACATCAACGTGGGCATCCACTATATGGGCGCTTGGTTAGCTGGCAACGGTTGCGTGCCTATTCATAATTTGATGGAAGATGCCGCCACGGCTGAGATCAGTCGCTCGCAAGTATGGCAGTGGATTCGGTCACCCAAAGGAGTTCTGGACGATGGTCGTAAAGTGACTATTGAGTTGGTGCGTCAATTGATTGGCGAGGAGCTCACGAAGGTCAAAGACTCAGGCGCTGTTGGACAGTTTGATCGCGCCGCCAAGATTTTTGAAGATCTCGTGGCCAATGATCATTTTGTGGAGTTCTTAACCCTGCCGCTGTACGAAGAATTCTAAATTTAGGACGCTAAGCATGCGCATCTTGGCCATCGACACTTCGACCTCGTGGTGTTCGGTGGCCTTATGTTTTGATGACAAACCGATTGTGCATCGGCACGAGCAACTTGGATCAAAAGCCAGTCAACATCTCTTGCCTTGGTGCAGTAATCTCCTGCAGCACTATGGCGCACGTTTCTCCGATCTGAATGCGCTCGCGGTGGGTGTAGGCCCCGGTGCATTTACCGGAGTGCGCCTCTCGGTTGCGGTTGCCCAAGGATTGTCTACAGGCTCGCAATTGCCGGTGATTCCGGTGACCAGTCTTGATACGATGGCATCGCAGTTTGCTAAATACCATCAAATGCCTCAAAACACGACATTCATCATTGCTCTGGATGCCCGCATGGGTGAGGTGTATTGGGCCCGCTATGAGCCGGGTGCCTTACAGCCTAAATCGATCAATCCAATCCAACTGACTGCTCCAGAGTACATTGAGGATAACAATCAGGATTTGATTGCTGGGAATGCACTCTCCGAGTATGCCGATTATTTCAAGGATCATTTTGTGGGTCGACAGCACGATCCGCAGTTAGTACCCAATGCGCTTTGCATCTTGGATCTGGCGCAAGCCCGTTATCAGGCGGGCCAAACGATTCCGGTTGAACAGCTTGAGCCCCTTTATATTCGTAATAAAGTAGCCCTCACTACCCAAGAACGTCACGATGCAGCAAGCCGCACCCCAACCGGTCATTTGTTTGGCTGAGCTGGTTCTGGAGCTGATGACCGAGTCCGATCTGGATGCGGTTATTGCAATGGAGTCGATCTCGCATCAGCATCCATGGACTCGCAAAAACTTTAGCGATTCGATCGAAGCGGGCCATTGGGCATATTGCCTGCGGGAGGTCGATGATTCCTCCAAACGAATTTGGGCCTATTGCATCTTGCTACCCGCAATCGATGATCTTCATCTTCTTAATATTACAGTGGATACGGATCTGCGGCGACAAGGTGTGGGTCTGCGCTTAATGGGTGCTATTCAAGCCATTGCAAGTAATTTGTCAATCCCACGGATTCTGCTCGAGGTTCGCCCTAGTAATCATGCGGCAATCGCTCTGTATGAGAGGGCAGGGTATGAGGAGTTAGCGCGGCGCAAAGCCTATTACCCAGTAGAATCTTCTTCTGGAATTCGTGAAGATGCAATTGTCATGATCAAAACCATTGATTGCCCTGCAAAACCCTATGAACCTTGACGATCGCTCCCATTACTTAAAAGAAATGGGTATTGGCGAGTGGTCCTTGCGCTCAACTGCAAATACCGCCTCACCCAACGTAACACCGAGTGCGGGGGCTCAAGAAGCCATATCTAACCTGGAGCCCAAAGTGTATTGGCTATTTTATGGTCAAACGCCCGGTGGTGATCAAGAACGCTTATTCCAGAACATCCTTTTGGCGCTAGGTCTCATACCGGGGGAATGGGAATGGCGCTCACTCGCTGATATGCAACCACCGAATACGCATCTGCCATGCGTGGCATTTGCCTTTGGTGAGCAAGCGGCTCAGACCTTAAGTGGTGAGCATGAGCCACTCATGCAATTGCGTGATGTGGTCCTTGAGATTGCCGGTCAGGATATTCCCTTGATTGCAAGCTTTGATCTGGCGCACTGCCTCAACCGACCGAAGGACAAAGCGCTACTGTGGGAAGACCTATTGCTGGCGCGCTCCGTATTGCAATCGCTCTAATTAGTGTTTGGCTTCACCAATGAGATGCAGCGAGTCATATTCGGCCTGGTTGGCTTGATGCTTCTTAATCACCAGCCAC
>JBEDHB010000048.1:0-8965 GCA_041174325.1 Pseudomonadota bacterium | reverse complement strand
GCGGGTGGGCGCTGTCATAGGCTTTTGCGAGATGCTGAAAATCCAAGGCGGTATAGATTTGCGTACTCGCAATACTGGCGTGACCTAACATCTCTTGTACGGCTCGCAAGTCATGGGACGATTGCAGGACATGGCTGGCAAAGCTGTGTCGCATCATATGCGGATGCACATGGGTTGGCAAACCCGCGCGAATCGCCATCGACCGTAAACGTGCCTGAACGGTTCGTGGCGCAAGCCGCTTACCCTGAATGGACACAAATAAAGCCTGCTCATCCTGCAACGTTAGTAAAGCGCGTTGTGATTTCCAGCGCTGTAATGCCTCCATGGCGGGTTTACCAACCGGAATGGTCCTGCGCTTATTGCCCTTACCAAGAACCGAGACCTCGCTTGCACTCCAATCAATCCATCCCAAGGAATCTCGACTTGGCTCACTATCCAACCCCAATAATTCAGAGAGGCGCAAGCCCGATGAATACAAAAGTTCGATCAAAGCATGGTCCCGACCTAGTTCCCATTCATCATTTTCAGCCGCCTCCTTAGCGGCGAACTCGATGAGGGCCAGCGCCTGCTCAACCGATAATGCCTTTGGTAGCAACTTACTACGCTTCGGTGCTTTGATATCAGCGACTGGGTTTGATCCTAGATTAAGCTGACCTTTACTTTCCAATAAGAGCCAGTCATAAAAACCGCGCCACGCAGATAAAACTCGAGCAATCGATCGCGCAGACAGTCCTTTAGCGTGGAGTGTTGCGGTCCAGCGACGAATAAGTGCATGATTAATGTGATCAATCGCACACTTCTCCTCTTCTGCACTCTCGCTCAGAATTTTTAAATCGGCCCGATACGCTTTAATCGTATGGGGCGATAATTGCCGCACAACATGCAAGTTATTTAGGTAGGCCTCGATCTTCGCCGAGAGAGTATCCACAATCGTGTGCTTCGTTGTGCTTACCCGGCAACCCGCCGCAACGCTGCTGCTGCCAAACCAGCAATTTGTCTTAGGTAAAACACACCCATATCCTCTGTAAAGCGTTCGCCGTCTTTACTAAGAACAGCTAAGCCTGCAAAGCGATTCTGCCCCAATGGGATTGCTAATATTGCTAGGCTCTGCCAATCATCATTGGCTTGCAGGTGTGCTAGCTTTTCTTTAAATACATCCGGACAGGTCGCGTAGGATTGGCAAATGGGACGGTCTAATAATGCTTCAAACGCGGCGTCGATTGGTAACACTTTACAAACCTCGACCTCAAAGACAGAGGAAAGGCCACTTTCAATCGCTCTATTTACTTCATTAGCATTTTGCGCTTCAATGAGCTTTTGTAACCAAGCAACCATTGCCACTTGGGTCTTGTCATTGCGACTACCAAAACGCAACATCTCGTTTAAACGTAAATTGAGTTCTTGATTTTGTGAGCGCAACAAATGCATTTGCCGCTCTTGCAAAGAGATGGCTCGATCGCTATTGGGATCTTTTAGACGAACCTCTTGTAACACCTCGGCGTGGCGCTCAAAAAATCCTGGGCATGATCTTAGCCATTGGGCCACTAAGGCTTCTTGTTCATCCTGACTAAGCTCTGGAACGCTCATTTGATTTCCTATCCACTTTGTAGTTTCTTGCGCAATAACTCATTAAGTTGCTGAGGATTTGCTTTGCCTTGAGAGGCCTTCATTACCTGCCCAATTAATGCGTTAAAGGCTTTCTCTTTACCAGACTTAAATTCCTCAACGGATTTTGCATTGGCCTGCAAAACGCCATCAACGAGAGCCTCTAAAGCAGCAACATCGGTAATTTGCTTTAACCCCCGCTGCTCAATAATTTCATCAATCAAGATGGCTGGTTTATTGGCAAGCGCATCCTCCCAAATTAAGATGAATAGCTCTTTAGCAATCTTGTTCGAAATTGTTCCGTCTAAAGAACGATTAAGTAGCGCCTCGATCTGAGCAATATCGATTGGTAATTGATGAGCCGACAAATTCGTGCGATTTAAAGCTGAGGCTAAATCGCCGGCAATGAAGTTCGCAATGGTCTTGGCGTGTTTTGTGCCCAGACGATGAACCAACTCCATGAACAAGTCAGCTGTGGCACGATCCTGACTGAGGATCTGACTATCGTACAGACTGAGTCCGTATTCAGTCTGCCACTGCGTTCGCAATACGCCTGGCAACGCAGGCATACCAGCGCGAATTTCTTCAATCCAATCCGAATGAATGACGAGTGGCAATAAATCAGGGTCCGGGAAATACCGATAATCTTGTGCGTCTTCTTTGCTGCGCATACTACGGGTTTCTTGAAGATCGGGATCGTATAAGCGCGTTTCCTGAATAACCGTACCGCCATCTTCAATTAATTCAATTTGGCGACGCACTTCATACTGAATTGCCTCCTCTAGAAATCGGAAAGAATTCAAGTTCTTAATCTCGCAGCGTGTCCCGAATTCAGTCTGTCCCATGGGTCGTACCGATACATTGGCATCGCATCGAAAAGAGCCTTCTTGCATATTGCCATCGCACACCCCTAGCCACACCACTAAGCTATGAAGGGCTTTGGCATAAGCAACGGCCTCAGCAGCACTGCGCATCACCGGCTCGGTCACAATCTCTAGGAGAGGAGTCCCAGCTCGATTTAAATCAATTCCACTAGCCGGCTCACCATAGGGGCCAGTAAAGTTCTCATGAACAGATTTGCCAGCATCTTCTTCTAAGTGGGCCCGCGTTAGCTCAACCACCTTTGTCTGGCCATCGACAACGATTTCAATTTGTCCACCGACAACCACTGGTATCTCATATTGACTAATTTGATAGCCTTTAGGCAGATCAGGATAAAAATAATTTTTACGGGCAAAAATACTACGCGGAGAAATTTGGGCGCCAATCGCCAAACCAAAACGAATCGCATGCTCAACCGCTTGACGATTTAGAACTGGCAACACTCCCGGTAGCGCTAAATCAACTGCACACGCTTGCGTATTTGGCTGGGCGCCAAATTGCGTACTCGCCCCACTAAATATTTTGGACTGTGTTAGCAGTTGCGTATGCGTCTCAAGTCCGATAACAATTTCCCACTTCATCATGCCATCCCTTCGGGTCTGCGCAGATGCCAATCGCTGACTTGCTGGTACTGATGTGCAACTTGTAATAAGCGGGCCTCGGAGAAATAATTTCCGATCAATTGCATTCCAATCGGCAATCCATCGCCCGAGAATCCACAGGGCGCACTCATTGCTGGTAGGCCTGCCAAATTTGCTGACAAGGTGTAGATATCTTCTAAGTACATCTGTAGTGGATCTTTGGTCTTTTCCCCCAAGCCCCAAGCAACATCGGGGGCCACTGGTCCTAAAATCACATCGCACTGAGTAAAAGCCTGCGCAAAATCGGCCGCAATGATGCGACGAATCTTCTGGGCTTGCAGATAGTAAGCATCGTAATAACCGTGCGATAAGACATAGCTGCCAATCAAAATACGCCGCTTCACCTCTGCACCAAAGCCTTCACTGCGGGAACGTTGATACATCTCCAACAAATCAGAGTAATCACTCGCACGATGCCCATAGCGTACCCCGTCGTAACGACTCAAATTACTTGACGCTTCAGCGGGAGCTAAAACGTAATACACCGGGATCGATAGCTGGGTTTTTGGCAAACTTACTTCGGCAACAGTAGCGCCCAAGGACTGAAGTTCCTCTTTAGCGGCCAGTACCGCTTGCGCAACATCGTGCGAAAGACCTTCGGCAAAAAATTCCTTTGGTAAACCAATACGCAGGCCCGTTAGAGGTTTTTTAGAATCTTCGCCCGACCAAGCTTGATTCAGGAAACGTCCATAGTCTTCGCCACTATCAGCAAGGGATGTTGAGTCACGCGGATCGTGCTTCGACATGGCACTTAGTAATAGGGCGCAATCCTCAGCTGTTTTTCCAATTGGGCCTGCCTGATCCAAGGAGGATGCGTAAGCGATCATGCCGTATCGCGAAACACGTCCATAGGTCGGCTTAATCCCAGTTAGGCCACAAAAAGCAGCCGGCTGCCGAATCGATCCACCAGTATCGGTCCCAGTAGCGATTGGCGCCAATCCGGCGGCAACGGCGACTGCCGAACCACCAGAAGATCCACCCGAGACCCGCCCGATATTCCATGGGTTGAGGGCAGCCCCAAATGCAGAGTTCTCATTGGAGGAGCCCATTGCAAACTCATCCATATTGGTTTTGCCTAGGCACACCATACCTGCAGCCTTTGGATTATCTGCGTCTGGCAAGCCCAAACTTGCTACCACGGCGGCATCAAAGGGGCTTTTATAGCCCGCCAACATTTTGGACGCAGCCGTCGTGGCCCATTCTTTGGTCACAAAAACATCTTTATGGGCAATCGGAATTCCGGTTAAGGGTCCCGCAAGCCCTTGTGATATCAACTGATCAGCGCGTCTGGCCTGCTCTCGTGTCTTTTCTGGCAAAACATCGAGATAAGCATTCAGATGCTGGTATTTTGTCATCCGCTCAAGAAAGAACTCACACAACTCAAGGCTTGATATTTCTTTATTAATCAATGACTTAGATATGTTTCGCAGGGTTTGGTGCTGCCAACTCATTCGATCACCCTCGGAACCAAAAAGTAACCCTCGGCTTGTGCGGGGGCGTTCGCCATATTCTCTTCGCGCGCATTACTCTCGGTACACGCGTCGGCCCGTAAGGGCTGAGATAAATCCTCAATAAACAAAATGGGGTGGGGCAAAGGCTCAATCTGCTCAGTATTGACCGCTTGCATTTGTTCAACGAGAGCAAAAACGGCCTCTAATTGTGGCAGCACTGACTCGACCTCCGAGGCACTTAATTGCAAGCGAGAGAGCTTCGCTATACGGTGAACTTCATTTATATCCATGGGGTGCTAGAGTATCATTTCATCTTTGTGTTAATTAATATTCTTATTTTCCCACTTACATTATGTTTGGTCTCTTTCGTAGCTATTTTTCCAATGACCTAGCCATTGACCTTGGTACCGCAAATACCTTAATTTATATGCGTGATAAGGGCATTGTGCTAGATGAGCCCTCGGTTGTTGCGATTCGCCAAGAGGGTGGTCCAAATGCCAAAAAAACTATTTTAGCGGTTGGTCGCGAAGCAAAGAGCATGTTAGGTCGCGTACCCGGAAACATCGAAGCAATTCGTCCCATGAAAGATGGCGTGATTGCAGATTTCACCATCACCGAGCAAATGCTCAAGCAATTTATCAAAATGGTTCATGAGAGCAAGCTACTAAAGCCCAGCCCACGAATCATTATCTGTGTGCCTTGCGGTTCAACACAAGTCGAGCGTCGAGCGATTCGCGAGTCAGCTTTGGGTGCTGGCGCCTCTCAAGTGTTTCTAATTGAAGAACCCATGGCAGCTGCGATTGGTGCGGGGCTCCCAGTTTCTGAAGCTGCGGGATCCATGGTGGTTGACATTGGTGGCGGAACAACTGAAGTGGGCGTCATGTCTTTGGGTGGCGTCGTTTACAAAGGTTCAGTTCGGGTTGGAGGAGACAAGTTCGATGAAGCAATAACGAATTACATCCGACGGAACTATGGAATGCTCATTGGCGAACAAACAGCTGAAGCAGTCAAAAAAGCGATCGGTTCCGCCTTCCCGGGCGCAGAAGTAAAAGAATTAGAAATCAAGGGTCGCAATATTTCAGAGGGCATTCCCCGAAGCTTTACTGTGACCAGCAATGAAATCCTAGAAGCATTAACTGATCCACTCAATCAAATTGTGACTGCAGTGAAAGCAGCCCTTGAGCAAACTCCTCCAGAGCTTGCTGCCGATATCGCTGAGCGCGGCATTATGCTAACTGGCGGCGGCGCCTTACTGCGTGACCTCGATCGCCTTTTGATGGAAGAAACTGGTTTGCCAATCCATGTCGCAGAAGATCCTCTGACCTGTGTTGCACGTGGTTGCGGCATTGCATTAGAGCGCATGGATAAATTAGGTGGAGTGTTCTCACAAGAATAGGCGGCTAAACGCCGGAGTGGGCTGTGCAATATAGCGTCCCGCCACTTTTCAAGCAAGGCATTCCTGCGCTTGCCAAATTAATTGCGTGCCTTGTGATTAGCCTGGCTCTCATGGTCATTGATTTCCAGATTAAGTCACTGGACTTTATTCGTAATCAAGTCAATATCGTTCTGCGACCATTTGAACAGCTTATGCTTTTGCCCAGCTCCATCATTTCTGGCAGCGGTGAATATTTAAAAAGCCGTAACGCGCTTGAAAAAGAAAATGAAGCGCTCAAATTGAGGCAGGCTGAACTTTCACTACTGGCCAATCAGTCTGCTTTTTTAGCGGTGGAGAATCAAAATCTTCGCAGCTTGCTAGATTTGCAAAAGAAAGTGACGTTTAAAACGGTTCCCGTTGAAATTTTATTTAACCCACCAAACCCCATCTCACAGCGTGTCGTAATCAATCGAGGCGAAAATCAAGGTCTTCGATTAGGCTCACCAATTGCCAATGACATGGGCATTCTTGGTCAAGTTGTTCGCTTATATGACACTTCGGCCGAAGTTTCTTTATTGGAGGATCGTGATTTTGCAGTCCCCGTTCTTGTCGCACGCAATGGTCTTCGAGCCGCGGTAGTCGGAAGCGGACGTGGTCAATTATTACAACTACGTTACTTGCCAGTAGCTAGCGATCTTGAAGTTGGTGACATTCTTTTAACTTCTGGGGTTGATGGAGTCTATCCCCCAGGATTTGCGGTGGCCGTGATTACCAAAATTGAGCGCAATCTTGACCAAAATTCAGCGAATGTATTTTGCAGCCCGATTGCCGAAGTTAATCGTCATCTACAAGCGCTTGCCTTGATCTATGATGCACAGTTAGATGCCAAGCCGGCCTCAAACAGTAATGTGCCAGCGTCGACCGGTCGACGTCAGACGCGACCAAAGGGGCAGCCGTGATTGATTACCAAAGTGGCTATATTCTGCGTCCGGTCAAGCCCCTCTTTATCTACTCCAGTCTATTAATAGCGCTGTTACTTAATTTTTTACCTTGGGGTAATCACGCGTGGGTGCCAGATTGGCTGATTATTTGTATTGTGTTTTGGAACATTCATCAACATCGCTTTGTTGGCGTGATTACAGCATTTGTATTTGGACTCGTCATGGATATTCATAGTGGAGCCTTGCTTGGGGTGCATGCTTTTAGCTACTCTCTGGTCGCATACATTGCAATTGCCTGGCATAACCGAGTGATCGCGCTGTCAGTAGCCACTCAAATTTTGAATGTGTTTCCTATTTTTGCTCTGGTTTCTATTTTTCCGGTGATTGTGCATTGGATGCTTAATGAACAAATTCATTGGTGGGGCCTAACGAGTCTTGTCCAGGCGGTTATTGAGGCCTTACTTTGGCCCCTCGCCAGCTATCTCCTGCTACTGCCGCAACGACGCCCCATTGATGTCGATCCCCATCGACCTCTGTAAGCGGTATGTCTTCGATTAAAAAACCCGATCTTTATTCGTTTCAGGAGCGCGCACGGATTGCATTGATCTTCGTGGGGATTTGTTTTGGTTTATTGGTTATTCGCTTATTTTGGTTACAAATTGTTAGCCACCAGCAATATTCAACACTGGCTGAAAGTAATCGGATTGCCATCGTCCCAGTCCCCGCCAATCGAGGCTTGCTGATTGATCGCAATGGAATTGTGATTGGACGTAATTATTCAGCGCTAACGCTGGAAGTAGATGCCTCTCAAATGAAAGGCAATATGGATGATCTGATTAATCAGCTTTCTGAGATCATTCAAATTAGCCCAAGAGATCGTCGCAACTTTAAGCGCGCCGTTGAAGATTCTCGAAACATGGGCACTTTTCCGTTGCGCTCCATGCTGACTGAAGCCGAGATGGCTCGGTTTCTAGCAAATCGCTATCGGTTTCCAGGCGTTGATGTGAGTGCGCGCAATTTTCGTGAATATCCCTACAACGAATTGGCTTCCCATCTGATTGGCTACATTGGACGAGTCTCGCAAAAAGATAAAGAGCGAATGCAAAACGAGCTTGAGGCCACGAAAGGCAGTCAAGACCCTTATGCACTTCAGGGTGCGTTCTTGCCTGGCATTCAATATGTCGGGAAGATTGGCATTGAACAAACATATGAGAAGGTCTTGCGGGGTGTTCCGGGCTACGACGAGGTCGAAATCACCGCTGGTGGCAAGCCTGTGCGCACTCTATCCAGTAGACCATCGATCCCCGGTAAAAATGTCATTCTCTCGATTGACATTAAATTGCAGGCGTTGGTTGAACAACTGTATGGTAACTATCGGGGGGCATTTGTCGCCATAGAACCCGAAACCGGGGATATTCTCGCCTTCGTTTCAAAACCGAATTTCAATCCCAATGATTTTGTGGAAGGGATTGATCCTGTGACCTGGAAGGAATTGAACGAGTCCAAGGAAAAGCCGCTCTACAACCGACCTCTAAAAGGAATTTATCCGCCCGCATCAACCTATAAGCCCTTTATGGCACTAGCGGCTCTGGAGCTCAATAAGCGCAAGCCTGAAGATGCAATTGCTGATCCAGGATTTTTTACCTTCGGGAATCATACCTTTCGTGATATTAAGGTGGGTGGCCATGGAATGGTGAATATGGAGAAGTCCCTTGTGGAGTCTTGCGATACCTACTACTATCTTTTGGCGCGCGACATGGGTGTCAATATGATGCACGATTTTATGAAACCCTTAGGCTTTGGTCAGCTCACTGGCATTGATCTCGATGGTGAAGCAAAAGGCGTACTGCCGTCGACGGAGTGGAAAAAGACCGCCTTTAAGAAGCCCGAGCAGCAAAAGTGGTTCGAAGGCGAAACCATCTCACTTGGAATTGGGCAAGGATACAACGCGTTTACGATTTTGCAGTTGGCACACGGCCTCGCCAATGTTCTCAATTATGGCGTGGTCATGAAACCCCATTTGGCAAAAGCGATTGAAGAGCCATTTACGCGCCAAAAGGAACTTACCAC
>JBEDHB010000047.1:0-9347 GCA_041174325.1 Pseudomonadota bacterium | reverse complement strand
GAACTACTCGATGCGGAAGGTTCCGGCCGCTTAGCCATTACCCTGGATCCAGCTGATCGCAAACCCTCCCAAACGCCCTATCAAGGGATCGTGGCATTAAAGCGACCATCGATTACCCACCCCGGACTTGATGAACCGGTTGAAACTGTCAGTGAAGCCATCATGCAATACATGCAAAGCTCCGAACAAATCGATACACGCATCTGGCTTGCCTCAAGTTCACAATCCCTGGGCGGATTTTTGTTGCAACGCATGCCCGACGCAGGTGGCGCCTCTCAGTACGACCCCAAGATGATGGCCGAAGGTTGGGAGCGCATTCAGATGCTTGGCAGCACCATTACTAATGAGGAGCTCCTAGAGGTTGCGCCTGAAACCTTATTGCGCCGCTTGTTCCTCGAAGAATCTGAGCGTTTTGGTGTGCGCAGTTTTCCACTTCGTCTGATCCGGTTTGCCTGCCGCTGCTCGCGTGAGCGGGTTGCGGATGTCATTCGGATGCTGGGTCAAGAAGAAGTGGATAGTATTTTGGCTGAGCTCGGTACCGTGGAAACCCGCTGCGACTTCTGTGGGATGCAATATCATTTTGATGCGGTCGATTGCAAACAAGCGTTTGCCAGCGCGACGCTAAGCGATGCCGTGCGGCCCGCTTCCAAAGGGCATTAATTATTGTTTAGGAGCGGCCGGGGGAAGATTTGGGTTTTGAGGCACACCGTCCTTGGGAACGATCTGCACAAAGTACTCGCCCTCTTTAATCATCCCATGCTCGGATCGAGCCCGCTCTTCAATCGCACGCGTACCTTCTTTTAAATCCTTCACATCGCCAGCGAGTTTATTGTTCCGAATCTCTAAGGCTTTATTTTTCTGGATCTGCGCGTCTAGCTGGCGCTCTAACTCATAGGCCTTTAGCCATCCACCCTGACCAAACCAGAGCGGATACTGAATCACGATCAGCAACCCTAACATCGAGAAGATAATCAGGCGCATTGCGCAAGCCGACTTACTTTAGATTGTGCAAGTTGTAGAACGCAGCCTTACCAGGGTAGCTTGCCACATCACCCAAATCCTCTTCAATCCTCAGGAGCTGATTGTATTTAGCAATCCGATCCGAGCGCGAGAGCGAACCAGTTTTAATTTGACCGGCATTGGTACCCACTGCAATATCCGCAATGGTGCTATCTTCAGTTTCGCCAGAGCGATGGGAGATTACGGCAGTGTAATTGGCGCGTTTAGCCATCTCAATGGCTGCAAAGGTCTCTGTGAGTGTACCGATTTGATTAATCTTGATCAGAATTGAGTTCGCAATCCCTTTGTCGATTCCCTCTTTGAGGATGCGAGTGTTGGTTACAAAGAGATCATCCCCAACCAACTGGATCGTTTGGCCAAGCTTTTGGGTCAAGGTCGCCCAGCCATCCCAATCACTCTCATGCATCCCATCTTCAATCGACACGATTGGGAACTGATTAGCCAGATTAGCTAGATAATCCGCAAACTCGGTAGAACTAAGTTGCAAACCTTCACCCGATAAATGGTATTTGCCATCTTTATAGAACTCACTCGCTGCACAATCTAAAGCCAGAAGTACGTCATCACCGGCATGATAGCCAGCCTTCTCAATGGCACTCAGAACGGTTTCTAAACACTCTTGGTTACTCTTGAAGTTAGGCGCAAAGCCACCTTCGTCACCGACGGAGGTTGGCATATTTTTGTCGTGCAATATTTTCTTGAGCGCATGAAATACCTCGGCACCGCAGCGTAGCGCTTCCCGAAAGCTGTCCACGCCCACTGGCATGATCATGAACTCTTGAATATCTAAACTATTGTTAGCGTGGGCGCCACCATTAACGATGTTCATCATAGGTACCGGCAATTGCATGGCACCTGAGCCGCCAAAATAACGATAGAGCGGCAACCCCGCCTCTTCTGCGGCAGCGCGCGCTACGGCCATCGATACGGCTAACGTGGCATTTGCTCCAAGACCGGCTTTATTGTGCGTGCCATCGAGGTCATTGAGGGTGCGATCCAAAAAGGCTTGTTCGCTGGCATCTAGGCCCAATACGGTTTCTGCAATTTTGGTGTTGATGTTCTCAACCGCTTTGAGGACACCCTTGCCCAGATAACGATTGGCATCGCCATCGCGCAACTCAATTGCTTCGCGTGAGCCGGTCGATGCGCCGGACGGCACAGCAGCTCGCGCCATCACGCCCGACTCAAGCAGAACGTCGCACTCGACGGTGGGATTGCCTCGCGAGTCCAAGATCTCACGACCAATAATGTCAACAATTGCGCTCATGTTTTCTCCTTAATATATGTTCAGTGATGAAGATCGGTGATTTGCTTAGGAACGGTCTGCAAATCGGTCTTCTAAATGCAGATTGTCTTGCTTCACAACACGATCCAATTGCTGGAGTGTTGCCAATAAATCCTTTAAGTAATTCAGCGGTACGGCATTAGGCCCATCGGATAATGCTTTTGCCGGATCTGGATGAGTCTCCATGAACAAACCACTGATACCAACCGCTACCGCTGCACGGGCTAGCACCGGCACAAACTCGCGTTGTCCGCCACTGCTACTGCCCTGACCACCCGGCAATTGGACGGAATGGGTGGCATCAAATACGACTGGCGCCTGCGTGGCGCGCATGATGGCGAGGCTGCGCATGTCCGACACTAAATTGTTATACCCAAAACTGACGCCGCGTTCGCAGACCATAAATTGATCGGGTAGATTTTTTTCACGCGCAGCAGCCCGCGCTTTATCGACCACATTGCCCATCTCATACGGGGATAAGAATTGCCCCTTCTTGATATTGACTGGTTTACCACTTTGAGCAACGGCGGCAATGAAGTCCGTCTGGCGACAAAGAAATGCTGGTGTTTGTAACACATCGACCACTGAGGCAACCGCTGTCACATCGCTGATTTCATGTACGTCGGTGAGCACCGGAACACCAATTTGCTTCTTGACCTTTTCCAAAATAGCCAACCCTTTTTCCATTCCCAGCCCCCGAAAGGAGGATCCTGATGAACGATTGGCTTTATCAAAGGAAGACTTATAAATGAAGGGGATCTTGAGATCCGCACAAATCGCTTTGATCTGACCAGCCGTGTCAATCGAAAACTGCTCAGACTCAATCACACACGGACCGGCGATCAAGAAAAATGGTTTGTTTAAACCAATCTCAAAGCCACATAAACGATTAAACATAACGGTCCAATTAAGCGGCTACTGCTGTTTTAGCAGTTTGACGGGCTAATGCTGCGCGGATGTACGCCAAGAACAAGGGGTGCCCCGCTCTAGGCGTTGAGGTGAACTCGGGGTGAAACTGAACCCCAAAGAACCACGGGTGCATCGATTTGGGCAACTCCATCATCTCCGGCAGATCTTCATTCGGAGTGCGCGCAGAAATAATCATGCCGGCTTTCTCAAGCTTTGGCGCATAAATATTATTGACCTCATAGCGATGGCGGTGACGCTCATTCACTTCAGAGCCATAAATACTATGAGCGAGTGTGTTGGGCTTCACTGGGCACTTTTGCGAACCCAAGCGCATCGTTCCCCCCATATCAGAATCGGCTGCACGTTTTTCAATCTTGCCCTCACGGTCGAGCCACTCGGTGATGAGCGCCACAACCGGATTAGGGGTCTCAGGATCAAACTCGGTGCTGTTGGCTGCCTCAATCTTAGCAACATGACGGGCAAACTCAATCACAGCGAGCTGCATACCCAAGCAAATACCCAAGTACGGCACACCGTTCTCACGCGCATATTGAATGGCCTTGATTTTTCCTTCGGTACCGCGCTTACCAAATCCACCGGGTACCAAAATGGCATCGAGATCATGGAGGCACTCTAAATTACCCTGCTCTAGGCGCTCGGAGTCGATGTACCGAATATTAATTTTTGTGTGATTATGAATGCCCGCATGACGCAAGGCTTCAATCAATGATTTATAGGATTCGGTGAGGTCCACATACTTACCCACCATGCCAATCGTGACCTCATATTGAGGATGCTCGAGCTCATGCACCAAGGACTCCCACATTGAGAGATCGGCGGGCTTGGCTTGAATATTAAGCTCCTTGCATATGAGCTCATCCATGCCTTGCTCGTGCAGCATCTTCGGAATCTTATAAATCGTATCGACATCCCAAACCGAGATCACCGCCTCTTCGCGCACATTTGAGAACAAGGAGATCTTGGCACGTTCATCATCGGGGATCTCGCGATCAGCACGACACAGTAAGACGGTTGGCAAAATACCAATCTCGCGCAGCTTTTGTACCGAGTGCTGAGTGGGTTTGGTCTTCAACTCGCCCGCACTCTGAATCCAGGGCACTAAGGTGAGGTGCACAAATGCGCAATCGCCCTTGGGAAGACGCAAACTCATTTGGCGTGCAGCTTCTAAGAATGGGAGCGACTCAATATCGCCCACCGTACCGCCAATCTCACAGATGGCGATATCAGCATGACCATCATGACTAGCTTTAGCACCCTTCTCCACAAAGGCCTGAATCTCATTGGTAATGTGCGGAATTACTTGAACGGTCTTACCAAGATACTCACCACGGCGCTCTTTCCGAATCACCGACTCATAAATTTGGCCAGTGGTGAAGTTATTACTCTTGCGCATTTTGGCGCTCACAAAGCGTTCGTAATGACCTAAATCAAGATCGGTCTCAGCACCGTCTTCGGTCACGAACACCTCGCCATGCTGAAACGGACTCATCGTTCCAGGGTCAACATTGATATAGGGGTCTAATTTTAGGAGGGTGACTTTCAGGCCGCGTGATTCAAGAATCGCGGCAAGCGAGGCGGCTGCAATTCCTTTTCCAAGAGAAGAAACTACACCACCAGTGACAAAAACGTATTTGGTCATCGCTTAACGTCTATTGGTAATACGCAATTATAACGATAGCCGGGGCTGATTTAAAAAAAGAAGCTTCGGGCTTGCCCTAGTTAAAATTGGGAATGCGTTTATTTATCGCCATCCTCATCACCCTTCTATCCCTGTTTTACTTCCTTCCGGTGGCGATCGCGTTTTACCGTAAGCGTGCCAATACAGGGGCTATTTTTGCCCTCAATCTCTTTTTAGGGTGGTCCTTAATTGGCTGGGTGATAGCCCTAGTCTGGGCTTTAAAGGACGAAGAGATCCTCTAAAGATCAGGCCGAGTAGGGGTATTTTCACTAGATCCCCTGTCAGTAAAGTTTTACAATAAAGCCTGTTCTTTATGCCCACTTCTGATCAGGAGTCTTATGTTAGACGCATATCAATCCCATGTAACTGAACGCGCTGTGCAGGGCATCCCCGCCCTCCCTTTAACCAAGGATCAAACCGCTGAATTGGTCAAAATGCTTCAAAACCCTCCCACGGGTTTAGAGGTGCAACTCCTTGATTTGATTACCTATCGTGTACCCGCCGGCGTGGATGAGGCCGCTAAGGTGAAGGCGGAGTTTTTAGATGCGGTTGCCAAAGGTAAGTTGCAATCTCCCGTGATCTCGCGCATCAAGGCTACCGAACTCTTAGGCACCATGCTCGGAGGCTATAACATCAAGCCGCTTGTCGAATTGCTTGAGGATTCAGAATGTGGAGCTGCGGCGACCGAAGCCCTCAAGAAAACCTTGCTCATGTTCGATTACTTCAACGATGTCAATGACTTAGCAGAAAAAGGTAATGCAAACGCTAAGACTGTGATTGAGAGTTGGGCCAATGCCGAATGGTTTACAAGCCGCCCCGCCGTCCCCCAATCCATGACCCTCACGGTCTTTAAAGTAACCGGTGAGACCAATACCGACGATCTCTCCCCCGCTCCTGATGCTTGGAGTCGCCCGGATATTCCGCTGCATGCCACCGTGATGCTCAAGAACCCACGTCCTGGTATCGAACCTGATGAGGCTGGAGTGCGCGGCCCCATGAAACAAATTGAGGCACTCAAGCAAAAGGGGCATCAAATCGCATATGTGGGTGATGTCGTTGGCACTGGATCATCACGCAAGTCAGCCACCAACTCGGTACTCTGGTGGACCGGTCAGGATATTCCCTTTGTACCCAACAAGCGCTTTGGCGGCGTTTGCTTGGGCGGCAAGATTGCACCAATCTTCTTTAACACCATGGAAGATGCTGGTGCCCTACCAATTGAGCTCGACGTTAATCAAATGAATATGGGTGATGTGATTGAACTACGCCCCTATGAAGGCAAGGTTTTCAAAGATGGCAAAGTGATTGCGGAGTTCACACTCAAGTCACCCGTGATTCTTGATGAGGTCCGTGCTGGCGGTCGCATTCCACTCATTATTGGTCGCGGTTTAACTGCCAAGGCGCGTGCCTCACTCGGCTTACCAGCATCCACTGAGTTCCAAGTACCGATCAGTCCGCCGGATAATAAAAAGGGCTTTAGCTTGGCGCAGAAGATGGTGGGTCGCGCCTGTGGTTTGCCCGAAGGTCAAGGCGTGCGTCCCGGTACCTACTGCGAGCCCCATATGACCACCGTTGGTTCGCAAGATACAACCGGCCCCATGACCCGCGATGAACTCAAAGATCTCGCCTGCCTTGGGTTCTCGGCAGACTTGGTGATGCAGTCGTTCTGCCATACCTCTGCTTATCCAAAGCCGGTAGACATTCGTACCCATCATGAACTGCCATCATTCATGACCAATCGCGGTGGTGTGTCACTGCGCCCAGGCGATGGCGTGATCCACAGTTGGTTAAATCGCCTGTTATTACCCGATACCTGTGGCACAGGTGGTGATAGCCATACCCGTTTCCCGATTGGCATCTCCTTCCCCGCTGGATCGGGTCTGGTCGCATTCGCGGCTGCCACCGGTGTCATGCCACTGGATATGCCCGAGTCAGTACTGATTCGCTTTAAAGGTCAAATGCAACCCGGTATTACCTTGCGTGACCTGGTGAATGCGATTCCACTCTTTGCGATTAAGCGTGGGCTCCTCACGGTTGAGAAAAAAGGCAAGAAAAATGTGTTCTCAGGTCGCATCCTAGAAATTGAGGGTTTGCCTGATCTTAAGGTTGAGCAAGCCTTTGAACTGTCCGATGCATCAGCCGAGCGCTCTGCCGGTGGTTGCACCGTGCATCTCAATAAAGAGCCGATCATCGAATACATGCGCTCCAACATTACGCTCATGAAATGGATGATTGCGAATGGCTACGAGGACAAGCGCACCCTCGCGCGTCGCATTAAGGCGATGGAGAGTTGGATTGCAAATCCACAATTGCTCAAGGCCGATGAGAATGCCGATTACGCCGAGATCATTGAGATCGATATGAACGAGATCAAAGAGCCCATCTTGGCCTGCCCGAATGATCCCGATGATGTTAAATATCTCTCTGAGGTCCAAGGTGACAAGATCGATGAGGTATTTATTGGTTCGTGCATGACCAACATCGGTCACTTCCGTGCCGCCGGCAAGATCCTCGAAGGCAAAACCGATATACCGACTCGTCTATGGATTGCTCCGCCCACCAAGATGGATGCCATGATCCTGACCGAAGAAGGCTATTACGGCATCCTAGGTCGTACCGGCGCACGCATGGAGTCCCCTGGGTGCTCGCTGTGCATGGGCAATCAAGCCCAAATGCGCAAGGGTGCGTCAGCGGTGTCTACATCGACCCGTAATTTCCCCAATCGCTTAGGAATTGATACGCGGGTTTATTTGGCATCTGCTGAACTCGCTGCGGTTGCCGCTCTTCTCGGTCGCATTCCGACCATGGCGGAGTACTTGGAGCAGTTCCAAGCGGTCAATGCCAAAGCCAATGATGTGTATCGCTACATGAACTTTGACAAGATCAAAGACTTTAGTGAGGTTGCAGATACCGTAAACGTTTAAGCGTGTCCTGAAACTAAATAGCCCAAGGTTTTAGCCTTGGGCTTTTTTATTACGACTCTAACTCTTCGGTGATGATTTAAACATCAATGCACTGCTACTGGCTTCGCTTGCTTTCTGCGCTTGTGAAGGAGCCAGGCGCTATAGATTCTGGTAACGACCATGATTGGCCAGAGTAATGCGCATAGCAGGACCCAATACGTGCGGCTCTCAAAGGGGCTGTCATCGGAGCCCTTTGCTCTGTGAGGGCCCTCGCTAAATAAGTGCCGCTGTGCATAGGTGATAAACCCAAAACACGCACCAAAGAGAATAAAAAGGCTAATAAATGTTGTGTCGGTCATCGTCGATACCCCAGAGCAGATGTGTAAACCGACTATTACACATAAACGTGTAAAAGAAAAGGGCTATTTAAATAACCAGTTGCTCTTCTTGATGGGCATTCACTGCTCGTAAGCCCTTTGCCCAAGACTTCGTTGGTAATCCAGTCGTTATTTCAATTATTTTGGCGCGTTCTTCAATCCGCTCCCAATCGGTGATGATCAGGGGTCCTTTGAAAGCAATCGCGACGGCATTGCAATCATGCGATTCCGGGAATATCAGCACCCTACCCTTAAAAGCTTTACACATGTTGTTGAGATTAATGTCAAAGCTTTTATGTTGTGAGAACAGATTAACGGTCATCACTCCCACTGCCTTTAGGGTTCGGTAACAGGCTTGATAAAACTCAAGCGAACTTAAGACAGGTCCTTTAGCGTCGGCATCATACAAATCAACCTGCAAGACATCGAACTGCTGGTGATGCCGTTTGTTATTCACAAAAGCCAGCGCGTCGTCTTGCAGAACTCGTAGCTTCGCATGATCATTGCGCAAGCCAAACATGGTTCTTGCCGCAAGGATGACCGCGGGGTTCAGCTCCACAGCTGTATTCACCACATCAGGACAATGCTCTAGGGTGAACTTAGCAAGAGAGCCAGTACCCAAACCTAATTGTGCGACCTGCATTTTGGGCTTACTCTGCAAAAAGAGTAGCCACGCCATCATCTGTTGCGAGTACTCGAGATAGATCTCGTTCGGATCCCGAATGCGCATAGCCCCTTGGATCCATGGGGTACCAAGGTGAAGATAACGAATCCCGCCCGACTCCGAAAATGTTACTGGGGGAAATGTAGTTTTGTTGCTGGCCACCTAGTTCACCCAAATACGGGCGTTGCGGAACATGCGTAACCAGGGGCTTGCCCCATCTGCGTGCTGATGCCATGCTTTGGGATGCCAACTCATTTGCACATTTCTGAACACGCGCTCGGGGTGCGGCATCATCACGGTAAAGCGGCCGTCAGCCGTTGTTACGCTGGTGAGCCCTTGGGGTGAGCCATTGGGGTTAAACGGATAACGTTCGGTTGGATTGCCGTAGTGATCAATAAAACGCATGGCTGCTAAGTGATTAGATTCAATCAATTTGATATTGCCCTGCTGTTTAAAGTTGGCATAGCCTTCACCATGCGCTACTGCGATG